>JAGLBH010000002.1:0-848 GCA_018260285.1 Arthrobacter sp.
GGACAGCACGGCTCCTGAGCGGTGCGGGCGCGAGGCGGACGTGCTGGACCTCGGCACGGGGTCCGGGGCCCTGGCCGCCTCGATCGCCCACGAGCGGCCGGGCACGCGGGTCACCGCCGTCGACCTCTCCCCGGAGGCCCTCAGCTGGGCCGCGAAGAATACTGCGGGGCTGGGCGTGGAGCTCGTCCTGGCGGACGGGACCGAGCCGAACGCGGAGTTCGAGGGCGCGTTCGACGCGATCATCTGCAACCCGCCCTATGTGCCGGAGGCCGAGCGGCCGGAGCAGGCCGAAGCTCTGGCGGACCCGGCGATGGCGCTCTACGGCGGCAGCGAGGACGGCCTGGCGATTCCGCTGACCATGGTTCAGCGCTGCGGCGAATGGCTGCGCCCCGGGGGATTCTGCGCCATGGAGCACGCGGAAGGCCAGGGTTCCCCGCTGCGAGAGGCTTTCGAGGCCGCGGGCTTCGAGGAGGTGCGGACCCTGCCGGACTACACCGGGCGGGACCGAATGACCGTGGGCCGCCGTGTTCTCCTCCCTCGCGAGAAGTGAGAGAATCGGAGAGTGAGCCACGTTTTCGATACCTCTGATTCTGCCCAGCGCCGGGAAGCCCTGGCGGCAGCCACCCACGCCATCCGATCCGGTCGTCTCGTGGTTCTTCCCACGGACACGGTCTACGGAGTCGCGGCGGACGCGTTCAACGCCCATGCCGTCTCGCTCCTGCTGACCTCCAAGGGGCGCGGACGCTCGATGCCCGCACCGGTGCTCATCCACCGCCCGGAGGCGCTGGAGGGCGTGGGCGCGGACATCTCGCCTGAGGTGTGGGCCCTGACGCGCGAGTTCTGGCCCG
>JAGLBH010000002.1:858-28173 GCA_018260285.1 Arthrobacter sp.
GGCCCGGTGCACTGACCGTGATCGTCCATCAGCAGCCGACCGTCTCCCTGGATCTGGGCGACGCGATGGGCACGGTGGCCGTCCGCATGCCGAACGACGACATGGCCCTTGACCTTCTGGCGCTCACCGGCCCCCTCGCCGTCTCCTCGGCGAACCGCACAGGCCAGGCAGCAGCCCGCACGGCCGAAGAGGCTCAAGAGCAGCTGGCCGAGTCTGTGGACGTCTACCTCAATGACGGCTCCCGGGCGGAGTCCGGACTTCCGTCCACCATCGTGGACGCCACGGGGGACTGCCTTCGGGTGGTCCGCGAGGGCGCCATCTCCCTGGATCGTCTCCGTGAGGTAGTTCCGACCCTTCTCGGCCTGGGCGAGGAGGCCCCGTCCCAGGAGCCGGGAGAGCCCGAGGCCGCTGAGGTCGCCGAGCCCGACGCGGTGCTTGCCGGGGAGGACACAGCTCACCCCGAGGCTGCGGCCGACTCTGTGGCTGATCTATCGACCGAGCTATCGGAAGCCCCTTCACCCGAGCTTCCCGAGACCCCCTCACCAGAGCTTTCGGATTCCGCAGCCGCGCCTGAGCACACCGGCGCTCCGGAGCACACAGGCACTCCGGAACACACAGGCGTGCCGGAGCAGACCCCGGCTGCTGAGCACCTTTTGGAGCCGGAGCAGAGCCTCGCCGGAGACTCTGGCTCTTCCCCAGTCTCCGATATCCCTCCTGCCCGCGCTCCACGACGGGGCATCCAGGGCCAGCCTCCCCGGGTCTGACCTCCTCCCCGGGTCTGACCCCTCGGTGCGGTCCACGGAGCCTCCTACGGTGTGCCGCCTCTGACCGGGGCTCTCTGCTATCCACCCCCGGTTTCTCGGGGGTGCCTGCCATCCACCCCCGGTTTCTTGGGAGCCCTCCGCCGTCCGCCCCCGAGTTCTCGGGTGTACCAGCGCTACACCCCCGCTTATTCCCTATACCCCCGGAAATTCGAGGGGTGTATGGAATGAGCGGGGGTTCAAGCGGGCAGCAGCCTTCACAGGAGTCAGCGCCTACCTGCCCGCGGACCTGAGCATCTCATGGATATCACTCGGCCCAGCAAGCACGTGAGCTCGGGGCCATTCATCTGCCTGCGACTGTCCGAACCAGAGCAGATCCAGCCTCCGGGAGACAGCCGCCGATCGCTGCCCCAGCGCCCCGGGCAGTCGAGCGGCGAGGCTCCCGGCCTTCACCGCAAGGCATCCAGCCCATCGAGGCAGCCGCAGGGGGCGTCCGGAATGTCCGCCGCGAGCAGCCTCCAGAGCTGTCCGTGTCGTGGCGCCCTCCCACGGCTGGAGGACGACCGGCGGCACAGGCCGTCCGGCGGCGAGGTCCTCTGCCAGCCCGACAGTGAGGCGGGCGAGCGAAGTGACGCTGGTCAGCGGCGTCGGGCTGTCAGAGGCCCAGCTGGCCCAGGGACTTCGAGCGAGGCGGACGAACCGCTCGGTGGTCCGGCGCCCCGGGCCCTGAACGCTCGTGGCGCGGAGAATGCAGAAGGTCCCGCCCGCCTGGCGCACACGCTCTTCACCCTCTGCTTTGGAGCGAGAGTAGTCAGAGAACGGGCGGGGCGGGGCAGCCGCACTGAGCCGACCAGCCCCGAGCACTGCGGCGCTGCTCAGATGGACAAGGGGCACAGGAGGAACGGAGGCTGCACAGGCGTCGGCGAGCAGCCCAGGAAGAACCGCGTTAGCCCCGAAGAGAGCCGCCTTCTGCGCCCCGTCGGGACTCGCCAGCCCTGCTGCATTGACCACCGCGTCCGCGCTCTTGAGGGCGGAGAGGAGAGCGTCGGGGAGTGCCGACTGCTCGAGGGCATCCGCAGCGAGCCGCGGCGCAGCCCACGGCTGAACGCGGTGTCCTCGCCGCTCTGCCTCCGTTCTGACCGCGCTCCCGACAAACCCCGAGGCGCCGAGGAGCAGGATGCTCAGAGCAGCCGGGGGCTCTTCCTGCCGTGCCTCAGCCGCCGAGGGCCGCGGAGCGGTCTGCAGGGGCAGTGGCCGCAGGCTGAGCCGAGCCCCGTCTTTCAGGCCGGCACCCACTGCCCTGAGAGACTTGACCGCTGAGCGGCCCGCAGCTGTCGCTCCGCCGGAGCTCATGGCTCCCGGCATCTCCACGAGAGCAGTGCGCACAAGCTCCTTGGCCGCGGTGAGGGCTGTGCCCGCCGCGAAGGCGAAGGGGCTCAGCTCTCCCTCTCGCTCGATGTACCCCTTCATGAGGGCCCGGTTCCTCACGGTGTAGTAGCGGGAGAGGTCCGAGGAGTCGTTGAGATGGCGCACAGCCAGGCTCACGCTCTTCTGGGAGCGGGTCTTCCGCAGGAGCGGCTCGTCGCACACCACCACCCGCACGCGGCGGGATGCGAGGTAGCCGTAGGTCGTGTCATCCGAGGCGATGAAGAACTGGGCGTCGGGAAGCCCCACGAGCTCCACCGTCCGCGCGGAGATGAGCGCTCCCTCGAAGCAGGCCACGTTGGTCTCGGTCACGGGGGCGCTGCGCTGCGGCTCGGGGAGAGGCAGGTGGATTCCTGTCGCCGGGTCCAGGCGATGCCTCCAGAAGAAGTCCGTGCCGTCGGGATTGATCCGCTGGCCGTGGATGACGTCCGCTGTCAGGCCGCGCTTGCAGAGGCGGGCCAGTGCGCCGTCGAGCACCTCGACGTCGTCGTCCATGACCCAGGCCCAGCGCTCCGAGACCGGCACGGGGATGAGCGATTCATCCGAGAGCGCCGCGGCGATGCCCGCTCGGAAACCGCCCGCGCCCCCCAGATTCTCCGGCTGGCGGATCACCCTGAGGGGGATCTCGCGCCCCTCCCGTCCGTGCAGCTCCGGGCCGAGGGACGCAAGGAACTCGCCGGTGCCGTCGCTGCTCGCGTTGTCCACGACGACGACGCCGCCCGCCCCAGAGGAGTCCTGCTCGATGGAGGCGATGAGCCGTCTGAGCAGAGGCAGCCGATTGAAGGTCGTGATGACGATGACCGCCGAGGCCGGGGAGGGGGAGGGCGATCCGGCATAGGGTGCGGTCAGCGGTCGGGGGAAAGCCATGGAGGGATCCCCTTTCTACTCAGAGGGGGAGCGGAAGCCCCGGCCCGCGAGGCCCTCGCCGAAGGCCTTGGCCCAGGCCCGGAACCCGGGGAGATCGCGCTGCCGGGCGAAGTGCAGGGGGTAGCCCACCGCATCGGCCACGAAGGACTTGGGGCGCAGATGACGACGGATGAGGTATCCCCGGTTGCGGTAGAAGTGGCCCTTCTTGAAGTCCGTGTCCGGGACGAGCACATGCCAGCGGTTGCCGACCACATGCTGCACCTCCGACCAGGCGGAGGGGTGCTGGAGGGCCGTCGACGTCACCGTGCCGAAGGGGATGTGCGCCCGTCGAAGGCGGAGCATGAAGTCCGTCTCGTCCCCGCGGATGAAGAGCTTGAGATCCGGCAGGCCTACGCGGAAGAAGACTTCGGAGCGAACGAGGGCGCCGTTGAAGAAGTGGCCCACGCTCGGCAGGAAGGCGCGCTGCTCCACGGCGGCGCGGCTGAACTCGAGCTCCCCGTCGAGGCGGAATCCGAAGGAGAGGCGGGACGGGTCCTCGGGGGAGACGACGAGGGGCAGCACCACGTCCAGTCCGCGCTCGTCCGCCTCGCGCAGAAGGGTCTCGAGGCAGGACGAGTCCTCGGGGCGGGCGTCGTCGTCCATGATCCACACCCACTCGGCGCCTGAGGCGAGGGCGTGGAGAATCGCGAGGGAGAATCCGCCGGCGCCGCCGAGGTTGGCCTCGCTGCGGACGACATCCAGCTGCGTGCTCGCGGTGAGGGCCAGCGCGCGCTCGGCGTTGTCGAGGACATGCTGGGCCGGGCGAGTCCCGGAATCCACAACCGTGATGCGTAGCATGGGATGTGTCTGCGCGGAGAGCGAGGCAAGCAGAATCCGAAGGTCGTCGGGGCGGTCATACGTCACGACTGCTGCCGCAACGGATCCGGGGGTAAGCTCTGCCATGATCGCCGCTTTCGGTTGTCGTGAGGACAGCTGACAGACGGGCTGTGTCTCGTGTCAGCCACAGTGATCAGCCATACACAGTCTAGGCGAGCCTCAGCGCTCTCCACGATGGTTTCAGGAGTACCAAGCGACGATGAGTTCCTCCCCGAGCGCCGCAGGATCAACGGCAAAGCCCCTCAGGTGGCTGATCTACCAGTGCGGCATCGATGTGTTCTCCTGGGGAGTGGCCATCCTCCTCGGCCTCGTCCTGCGCTACGAGCTCACGGTGGACACGATCAACTGGACCGGCTTCGCCCTGTACTTCGGACTCGCGATCCTGAGCCAGCTGGCCATCGGCTATGCCGCCGGTCTGTATCGGGGGAAATACCCGTTCGGCAGCTTTGACGAGCTGCGCCTTCTCATCGTCGTCATCGGCAGCGTCACAGTCATTCTCGTGCTCACGAGCGTCTTCTTCGGCCTGACGATCGACGTTCCGCGCTCCTCGGGCGTCATCGCCTTCCCCTTCGCCTGCCTCTTCATGGCGAGCGCCCGCTATCTCAAGCGCATGTACGTGGAGGGAAAGGCCCGTCCGCGCGCCGCAGCCCAGCGCGTCCTCGTGTTCGGCGCGGGATTCCTCGGCACGAGCCTCGTGCACCAGATGATGCACGACCCCACCGGCCAGTACCAGGTGGTGGGCATGGTGGACGACGACCCGCACAAGAAGTACCTGCGCGTCGCCTCGGTGCCAGTCGTGGGCACGAGCCGCAGCCTCCCGGATCTGGTCCGGCAGCACCGGGCCGACATCGTGGTGGTCGCCATGGCCCAGCCGGATCCTGCCCTCCTGCGCCGAGTGAACGAGCAGCTGGCCGACGCCGGCACCCGTCTGCTCCAGATGCCCCGCCTGCAGGAGCTCCTCACACATGAGGCCGGCGGACTGACTGCACAGCTGACGGAGGTGAAGGTCGAGGACCTCCTGGGCCGCACGCCTGTGGACCTCGATGTTCCCAGCCTGAGGTCCTACATCGAGGGCAAGCGCATCCTTGTGACCGGCGCCGGCGGCTCGATCGGCTCTGAGATCTGCCGCCACGTCGCGGAGCTCAACCCGGAGGAGCTCATTCTTCTGGAGCGGGACGAGTCCGCGATGCAGGCCACCCTCATCTCGCTCACCGGCTCGGGGCTGCTCACCGGCTCGGAGACCGTTCTGGCCGATATCCGAGACAGCGACGCCCTGGAGGAGATCTTCACCGCGCGTCGGCCGGAGGTGGTCTTCCACGCCGCCGCCCTCAAGCACGTGCCCCTGCTGGAGCAGTACCCGCTGGAGGCCTGGAAGACCAACGTGCTCGGCACTGCGAACGTCTTGCGCGCCTCGATCAACACCGGGGTCGAGACCTTCGTCAACATCTCCACCGACAAGGCGGCGGATCCCTCCACCGCCCTGGGCCACGCCAAGCGCCTCGGAGAGCGTCTGACGGCATGGGCCGCGGGCGTCACGGGCCAGCGCTACGTCTCCGTGCGCTTCGGCAACGTCATCGGCTCGCGAGGCTCAGTTCTTCCCCTCTTCACCCAGCAGATCGAGCGGGGCGGACCCGTCACCGTGACCGACGAGCGGGTGGAGCGCTACTTCATGACCATCCCGGAGGCCACCTCCCTCGTGCTCCAGGCGGGTGCCGTGGGCCGCGGCGGCGAGGTGCTCATCCTGGACATGGGGCATCCCGTGAAGATCATCGACGTCGCCCGCCAGCTCATCGCGCTCTCCGGCAAGGACATCGAGATCGAGCTCACGGGCCTCAGGCCGGGGGAGAAGCTCACCGAAGTGCTCGTCACGGAGGAGGAGGAGCTCACGACGCCGTTCCACCCGCTCATCGCCCACGCCCCCGTCCCTCCGCTGGCACCCCAGGATCTGAGCCTCGATCTGTTCCGGCAGGGCAGGGCGTCCCATCCTGTCACGGAGGCGCTGCGGGTGGCGCAGCGGCCCCGGAGCGGGCGCTGAGGTCACATGCTGTCTGATGTGTCCTTCGCGCTGCCGGGCCTGGCGTCCTTCGGCCTGTCAGTGCTCGCCCCGTTCGTCCTGAGGCCCTGGCTGCTCGCGGTCGGCGTCGTGGATGTGGCGTCGGCGCGATCCTCCCATGTGGGCACCGTCGTCCGCGGGCTTGGGCTGGCCTGCGTGGTCGCCTTCGTCGTCGTTCTCTCGGCGTCGTTTCTGCTCGTTCCAGGGCTCGGGGAGAACCCGCTCTCCTGGATTCTGCTCCTGACAGGGATTGCCACGGGCGCCCTGGGATGGATGGAGGATCTGCGCGGCGTCTCCGTGGCGGCGCGGTTCGGGTGCCAGGTGCTCATCGGGGTTCTCACCACGTGGGGCATTGTCGTGGCGGTGGATGCCAGTGCGTGGTTCATTCTCGTCGGCGCTGTGGCGGTTCCCGTGCTTGTCAACGCCACGAACTTCATGGACGGCGTCAACGGGATCTCGGGCCTCTACGGGCTGGTGGCCGGCGGCTACTTCGCCTTGGTGGGGGCAGCGCACGAGCAGACCTGGCTGGTGGTCTCTGGCCTGGTCGTGGGCGGGGCATACCTCGGTTTTCTGCCATGGAATTTCGGCTGGCTCAAGTGGTCGGGCGCCTTTATGGGCGATGCCGGCTCGTACTTGCTGGGCGGCTCCCTCGCCGCGATGGGTCTGGGCGCGTTCTTCGTGGCAGTCCCCATCGAAGCCGTCATGGCGCCGTTCCTCATCTACCTGGCGGACACCGGCTTCACCCTGGCCCGTAGAATGCTGGAGGGGAAGCGCTGGACGCAGCCCCACCGGGAGCACGCCTACCAGCGGCTGACGGATGTGGGCTTCACCCATGTGGCCTCAGCCCTCACCGTCATCGGATTCACGGCGGCCACCTGCCTTTTCGGCGTGCTCGGCGCTGCCGGGGACGACCGCCGGCTCAACGAGGCGGCTGTGGCCACGGTGGTCACCATCGCCGTCTATCTCGGGCTTCCCTCTCTCATCCGAGCTGTCCGACGCGCCCCTCACCCTTCTCAGGAGAGATGACCTATGACCGCCACCATGAACGACGCCGGACGAGCCCTGTCGGAGCAGTACTGGCGACAGGTGCGGGACGGCTCGTCGATGTCCGCCGGTCTGGTGCTTCTCAGCACGGTTCTGTTCATCGGGCGGGACGCGCCGGCTGTCTGGAGCGCGATGGGCGCTGTGGGTCTCATCTGGGCGCTCTGGGTGATGTCGGCAGCGGGGAAGGCGCTCATTGCCCGAAAGAGTCCCGATAACCTGGTTCTGGCCGGCATCGGCCTGTTCGTTCTCAAGGTCATGGTCATCGGCGGGCTGCTCCTGACCCTCGGCGTGCCAGACTGGGTGCGCCCTCTGCCGACGGCCGCCGCCGCAGTGACCGCCGTCATCGGCTGGCAGGCCATCGAATTCCGATCTCACGCGCGTTCCAGGGTGCCCCTTTACATAGAGGTCGCTGAGGAGTCGCTCGGGCCCACAGGAGGACACCAGTGAAAAATTACTACGTCGAGTACGTCCTGGGCGGGATGATCGCTTGGTTTTTGATAGGCTGGGGGCTGGATGCGTTATTTGAGACGAACCTCTTGAGGTTCATCGGTCTGGCGGTTGGAATCGCTGGCGGCATCTACATGGCAAAACTGCGCCAGCGACTGGCTGCGAGAACATCGGAAGAGGCAGACGCCGCTTCTTGATGGTTCGCACCGTCTGAGGCGTCCTTCCCGGTCCGTCCGGGTGCAGCTCGAGGTGGTTCCTGGTCAACGGGGAGCAGGAGAGCAGTCCCACCGTGTAGCCTGTCCCGACCGAACGACTTCAGAACGCTCCTTCGACCACACCTCCGTCGCAGCGACGCCAGGTAAATGCCCGAAGACGGACATAAGAAGAGAGGAAACGCGTTGATCGCGCTTGCACTCCCGGCCGAGGGGGAGAAGTTCACGCCTCCCACCTTGAACGACCTACATCTCCCGCCCATTTTTGAGTCGGGCGACTTCGTTCTGACCAAGCAGATGCTCTTGATGGTCCTCTCGGTGATCCTCATCGCTGGGTTCTTCCTGTTCGCCATCCGCCGCCGCTCCATGGTTCCCAGCCGTGTGCAGTTCATCGGCGAAGAGGGCTACGCCTTCGTGCGCAACTCCCTGGGTCGCGAGATCATCGGACAGGGCTTCCTCAAGTGGGTTCCCCTGCTCTTCACGGTGTTCTTCTTCGTCCTCGTGAACAACATCTTCGGACTCATCCCGCTTCTTCAGCTCCCGTCCTTCTCCCACGTTGGCAGCGCCTACGCGCTTGCCGCCATGATCTACGTGACCTGGGTTGGCGTCGGCATCAAGAAGTACGGCATGAAGTTCTTCAAGCTGATGACTGTCCCGGCGGGTGTTCCCCTCTGGCTTCTCTTCATTCTTGTTCCCATTGAGATCATCTCGAACTTCATCGTTCGGCCCATCACCCACTCGCTCCGACTCATGGCAACCATGCTCGCCGGCCACCTCATTGTGGCACTGGCAGCAACGGGCGCTGAGTACCTGATCGTGGCCCAGCAGAATCTGGCTCTCAAGGGCGCGGGTCTCCTGGTCGTCGCAGGTTCGGTGGGCATGGGCCTTCTCGAGGCGCTCATCATGGTGCTGCAGGCTTTCGTCTTCGCCCTCCTGACGGCCATCTACCTTCAGGGCGCTGAGCACGCTGACTCTCACTGAGTCAGTCGTCCTCCCATAATTTTTCCCAGATTCCTCCCCCGGCGCGGGGATGGACCTCCCAAAAACCTCCAGAGAACAGTCTCTGGGACCGAAAGGAAAATCAATGATCGGCAACATCAACCTCGTCGGGTATGGCCTTGCAGCAGTTGGATCCGCCATTGGCGTGGGCCTCATCTTCGCGGCTTACATCAACGGTGTGGCTCGCCAGCCTGAGTCCCGTCCGGTTCTCAACCAGATCGCCCTTCTTGGCTTCGCCCTGACTGAGGCACTCGCCATCCTCGGACTCGTCCTCGCGTTCGTTCTCTAGTCAGCCTTGCGGCATGAATCGAGCCTCCGGGCTCGTTGACCCCCAAAAGGACGGGTGAACTATGATTGGATCATTTCTGATCCTGGGCAGCGCTGAAGGTGCGAAGCCCAATCCATTGGTGCCGGCAGTAGCCGACATCGCCATTTCGGCAATCACCTTCCTCGTGCTGCTCTTCATTGTCATGAAGTACGTTGTCCCGGCCTTCGAGAAGGTTTACCAGGATCGCGTCACTGCCATTGAAGGCGGCCTGGAGAAAGCCGAGAAGGCCCAGGCAGAAGCCAACGCCAAGCTCGTTGAGTACGAGAAGCAGCTGGCCGATGCCCGTGCAGAGGCAAACCGGATCCGCGAAGAAGCTCGCGGCGAAGGCGCACAGATCCTGGCTGAGCTCAAGGAGAAGGCGGCTGCAGACGCAGCGCGCATCACCGAGCAGGCTCATGTTCAGATCGAAGCAGAGCGCCAGGCAGCCATTGTCTCGCTCCGCTCTGAGGTCGGCACGCTCGCCACTCAGCTTGCCAGCAAGATCGTCGGCGAGTCCCTCAACGACGATGCTCGCTCGCAGCGTGTGGTCGATCGCTTCATCGCTGACCTCGAAGCACAGCCGAGTGCAGGTGCAACCCGCTGATGGCCTCCGTTTCGAGTGAATCTCTGGCAGCTGTCCGGACGCTCCTTGAGCGTTCGGTCGGATCCCTGACCCTGGACTCCGCGAAAGAGCTCTTCGGTGTGCTCAACGTCATCGATGAGAATGCGGGACTTCAGCGAGCCCTGACCGACCCTGCCCGCGAGGGCTCTGAGCGAGCAGAGCTCGCGGCCCGAATCTTCGGGGGACAGGTCTCTGACCTCGTCCTCACGCTGGTTCAGGCTGTGGCCTCCTCCCGCTGGTCATCGGCACGGGACTTCGTGGACACGTTCGAGACTCTTGGCGTCGACGCCGCAGCCCTCGTGGCTGAGCGCGACGGCGAGGCCGGTATCGCACGCTTGGAGAACGACCTGTTCGCCTTCGTGAACACTGCTTCGACCAACCATGACCTGAGCGCGGCCCTTGGCCTCGTGACGGCCGATGGCGAATCGCGCCGTGCTCTCGCGGCGAACCTCTCCCGGAATGCCTCGGAGCCAGCCAAGATCTTGCTCGAGCAGGCCATCACGCATCCGCGTGGTCTGAAGCCAGTCGTCCTCGTCGAGCGCTTCTCTCAGTTTGTGGCTGCACGCCACAATCTGTGGATCGCTCACGTGGAAACATCGCAGGAGCTGACTCCGGAGCAGAGTCAGCGCTTGGCCGAGGCGCTGAAGCGCATGTACGGCCGCGAACTGAAAATCAACGCGACGACGCTCCCGTCGCTCATCGGCGGCGCACGCATCACGGTGGGGAATGAAGTCATCGACTCGTCCACCCTCGGTCGCGTGAACCACCTCAAGCAGCGGCTAGCGAGCTAGTCACCTTTCGGCGTCGGGCCATCCCGGCGCTCAAGCTACATACGATGACCTGCCCTCTCCTGGACACAGGACGAGGGAACAGGTCCCAAGATACGGAGAGCAGGGAGCACAGATGGCCGAATTGACCATCAATGCCGATGACGTCCGCAATGCGTTGAACGAGTTCGCGGCGTCGTACGAGCCCGGCAAGGCAGACCGAGTTGAGGTCGGCCATGTCATCAGCGCGAGCGATGGCATCGTTCGCGTTCAGGGACTCCCGTCGGTCATGGCGAACGAACTGGTTCGCTTTGAAGACGGTACTCTGGGCCTCGCCCAGAACCTCGACACCCGAGAGATCGGCGTCGTCGTCCTTGGCGATTTCACCAACATCGAAGAAGGCCAGGAAGTCCAGCGCACGGGCGAGATTCTCTCCGTCCCGGTCGGTGACAACTACCTCGGCCGCGTCGTTGACCCGCTGGGCCAGCCGATCGACGACCTCGGGGAGATCGTTCCCGAGGGCCGCCGTGCGCTTGAGCTTCAGGCACCCGGTGTCACCGAGCGCAAGTCGGTGCACGAGCCCCTCCAGACCGGCATCAAGGCAATCGACGCCATGATCCCGATCGGCCGCGGCCAGCGCCAGCTCATCATCGGCGACCGCCAGACCGGCAAGACGGCCATCGCCGTCGACGCCATCATCAACCAGAAGGCCAACTGGCAGTCCGGTGACGTGAACAAGCAGGTTCGCTGCATCTACGTCGCCATCGGCCAGAAGGCTTCCACGATCGCCGCCGTCCGCCAGACCCTTGAGGACAACGGCGCACTGGAGTACACGACGATCGTCGCTTCGCCTGCCTCTGACCCGGCCGGCTTCAAGTACCTCGCTCCGTACGCAGGCTCGGCCATCGGCCAGCACTGGATGTACGGCGGCAAGCACGTCCTCATCATCTTCGATGACCTCTCCAAGCAGGCTGAGGCCTACCGTGCTGTCTCCCTTCTCCTTCGCCGTCCGCCGGGACGCGAGGCATACCCGGGTGACGTCTTCTACCTGCACTCTCGTCTCCTCGAGCGCTGCGCAAAGCTCTCTGACGAGCTCGGCGCAGGCTCCATGACGGGTCTGCCGATCATCGAGACGAAGGCGAACGACGTGTCTGCCTTCATCCCGACGAACGTCATCTCCATCACCGACGGCCAGATCTTCCTCCAGTCGGATCTCTTCAACGCCAACCAGCGTCCTGCTGTTGACGTGGGCGTGTCCGTGTCCCGAGTCGGCGGCGCCGCTCAGGTCAAGGCCATGAAGAAGGTCTCCGGCACGCTGAAGCTCGAGCTGGCTCAGTACCGCGACATGCAGGCCTTCGCAATGTTCGCCTCGGACCTCGATGCGGCTTCGCGCCAGCAGCTGGTCCGCGGTGCCCGCCTCATGGAGCTGCTGAAGCAGGGCCAGTACAACCCGTACCCCGTTGAGGATCAGGTTGTCTCGGTCTGGGCAGGCACGAACGGCTTCCTCGACGACGTCCCCGTCGCCGATGTCCGCAGCTTCGAGGCCGAGTTCCTGGATCACCTTCGCCACCGCTCGCAGGTTCTGACCACCATCGGCCAGACCGGCAAGCTTGAGGATTCCACGCTGGACGAGCTCAAGGCTCAGATGGCCGAGTTCAAGCGCGGTTTCCAGACGAGCGAAACGACCGCCAACTAGGCTTCTGTCGTGATTTCCCCGGGGCGTCGTCCTCGGCGCCCCGGGGGAGTCACGTCAAGAAAGGAACAGCATGGGAGCCCAGATTAGGGTCTACCGCGAGAAGATCAAGTCGACGCAGTCGATGGGAAAGATCTTCAAGGCGATGGAGCTGATCGCGACGTCCCGCATCGGCAAGGCACGCCAGCGTGTCGCGTCGAGCGGTCCGTACGCAGACGCTATTTCCCGCGCAGTCGCGGCCGTCTCCGCTCAGGCAGAGATCGACCACGCCTTGACCACGCAGCGAGTTGACGTCAAGCGTTCCGCCGTCTTGATCATGACGAGCGACCGAGGCCTCGCCGGCTCGTACTCCTCGTCTGTGCTCAAGGAGGCTGAAGCCCTCATTGAGCGGTTGCAGGCAAACGGCCAGGAGGTAGACGTCTACCTCTACGGTCGCAAGGGCCAGGCATTCTTCGACTTCCGCCAGATGCCGTACAAGGGCTTCTGGAGCGGGAACACGGATGCCCCGGTTCACGACACTGCAGTCGAAATCGGCAACGCACTCCTCGAAGAATTCGTCAAGGGTTCTGAGAACGGTGGCGTCGACGACGTCCACCTCGTCTACACCCGCTTCGATTCCATGGTGACCCAGACACCCACCTCTGGAATGCTTCTTCCGATGTCCAAGGACGCGGATGACCTGGGAGCGGCTTCTGCCGAGATCTCCGGCCCGCTTCCCCTGTACGAGTTCGAGCCGGACGCCCACAGCGTTCTGGACGAGCTCATGCCGCGGTACATCGAGTCTCGCGTCTTCTCCGCCATGCTTCTTGCGGCTGCCTCCGAGCTTGCCGCTCGCCAGCGTGCGATGAAGGCTGCTGGTGACAACGCCAACGAGCTCATCAAGAAGTACACCCGACTGCGCAACAACGCCCGCCAGGCTGAGATCACGCAGGAGCTTTCGGAAATCGTCGCAGGCGCAGACGCTCTCAGCGCCTAGCCATTCGTCTCGCCGGGCCACGGGTTCGGCACACCTGACCATATTTGCTATCAACCTAAGAAGTGAGAGAGATGACTGCTCAAACCATTGAGCCCATTGAGCTTGCCGCTCCTTCTGGTGCCACGGGCCGTATCGTTCGTGTCATCGGTCCGGTTGTCGACGTCGAGTTCCCCTCGAACGCGATGCCGGCGATCTACAACGCATTGACCACCACCATCTCCATGCATGGTGAAGACCGCAAGATCACGTTCGAGACGTCCCAGCACCTTGGCGACAACCTCGTTCGCGCGATCTCCCTCCAGGCAACCGACGGCCTCGTCCGCGGCGCCCTGGTTCAGGACACGGGCAGCTCGATCTCCGTTCCTGTGGGCGACGGCGTCAAGGGCCACATCTTCAACGTTCTGGGCGACGCCCTCGACGTTGACAACTCGCAGATCCAGGTCTCTGAGCGCTGGCCGATCCACCGCAAGGCTCCGAACTTCGCTTCCCTTGAAGGCTCCACCGAGATGCTCGAAACGGGCATCAAGGTCATCGACCTTCTCACCCCGTACATCAAGGGTGGAAAGATCGGCCTGTTCGGCGGCGCCGGCGTCGGCAAGACCGTTCTCATCCAGGAAATGATCACCCGTGTTGCCCGCAACTTCGGCGGCACCTCGGTCTTCGCCGGTGTGGGCGAGCGTACCCGCGAGGGCAACGACCTCTGGGTTGAAATGGAAGAGGCCGGCGTTCTCAAGGACACGGCCCTTGTCTTCGGCCAGATGGATGAGCCGCCGGGAACGCGTCTGCGCGTGGCTCTGTCCGCTCTGACCATGGCGGAGTACTTCCGCGATGTTCAGAACCAGGACGTGCTGCTCTTCATCGACAACATCTTCCGCTTCACGCAGGCAGGCTCCGAGGTCTCAACCCTCCTCGGCCGCATGCCGTCCGCTGTGGGCTACCAGCCGAACCTCGCTGACGAGATGGGCCTCCTCCAGGAGCGCATCACCTCCACGCGCGGTCACTCCATTACGTCGATGCAGGCCATCTACGTTCCGGCTGATGACTACACCGACCCGGCCCCGGCAACGACGTTCGCCCACTTGGACGCAACGACGGAGCTCTCGCGTGAGATCGCTTCCCGCGGTCTCTACCCGGCTGTGGACCCGCTGACCTCGACCTCGCGCATCCTCGATCCGCAGTACATCGGTCACGACCACTACAACACGGCAGTCCGCGTCAAGCAGATCCTGCAGAAGAACAAGGAGCTTCAGGACATCATCGCCATCCTCGGCGTTGACGAGCTCTCTGAAGAGGACAAGATCACGGTTGCCCGTGCTCGCCGCATCCAGCAGTTCCTCTCGCAGAACACCTACACGGCCAAGCAGTTCACGGGCGTCGAAGGCTCGACGGTGTCCATCAAGGACACCATCGAAGGCTTCAGCGCCATCTGCAACGGCGACGTCGACCACATTGCTGAGCAGGCGTTCTTCAACGTCGGCGGCATGGACGACGTCGAGCGCCAGTGGGCTGAGATTCAGAAGTCGACGAAGTAGTCATGGCAGCGAAGGAACTCCACGTCGAGATCGTCGCGCCTGATTCCAACGTCTGGTCGGGTCCTGCAAGCCTCGTGCGCGTGCGCACCATCGAGGGTGAGATCGGCGTCATGCCGGGCCACACACCGCTGCTCGCCGTTCTCGGCGAGGGCGAGCTCTCGGTTTCAGGAGCCAATGGCGATCGCCAGCACTTCTTCGCCTCGGGCGGCTTCATGTCGGTTGAGGGTGACACAGGCCGCGTGATTATCGTGGCTGATGACATCCGCACCGCTGATGCTCCCGCTGCGTCACCCGTGACTGCAGCGTAAGGCACCCTCTCTTCACCCTCCGCAGGAGGGGAGAGGCAGGGGCCGCTGAAGACCTTCAGGGTTTTCAGCGGCCCCTTTGTGCGTGTTCGTAGTCGCTGCGAGTGCATGGGTGTTGCATCGCTCCCCAGGCTCTCGAGCCCGGCCTACAGGACCCCCGGATTCTCGGGGGCGCGTTGACTAGACCCCCGGATTCTCGGGGGCACAGCGCGCAACACCCCCACATTCTCGGGAGTGTTCTCCCTACACCCCCGCTCATTCCATACACCCCTGAAAATTCAAGGGGTATATGGAATTGCCGGGGGTGTTTGTGATTCTGCTAGCCCTGCAAGGCCACTCGCTTGGCTTGAGAGCCCTTCTGATGCCCAGAGAAGACGCATTAGCTCTCACACCAGGACCTCTCGCGAGGAGCAGCGCACCTCATGCATTCAGGACGGGGATATGTGGGGCGCTCTCCGGGCTAGCAGACCGGTCAGGAGCGGAGCAGCATCAAGGGGAGCAGCGTCAGCCCCAGGCCGGCTGGACGACTTCCGCCCGCTTGCCGAGGTGGCTCCCTGGCCAGACCCCTGACATGAAGAAAGGGCCTGTATCCCTGAGGATACAAGCCCTTTCGAGTGCTTCGCGGTCACGCCGCGGAGTGAATCTCTAAAGTTTAGAGGGGGGAAACGCCGGTGGCCTGGGGGCCCTTGGCGCCTTCGCCGATTTCGAAGCTCACGCGCTGCTCCGGCTCAAGCGTACGGAAACCGTTGCTGGAGATCTCGGAGTAGTGGACGAAAACGTCATCGTTCGAGCCATCCGGGGTGATGAATCCAAAACCCTTTTCAGCGTTGAACCATTTCACAGTGCCTTCAGCCATGTTTTTGCTCCTTCAAGCATAGATCGTTCGGAAGTTTTCCAAAAGATAAGTTGTGTGAAACGCGAGAAGGAATAGCTGGTACTGCTTTCTTGCCTCGCAAATCTGTAAGCCCTCCGCATTTTCCGGCGGCCTACCCCCTAAGCATGTCACACCTTTTCATCAAAGTCAATTAGGAGGGCTAATCTCAATATTCAATCAATCGATCAATTAAAACAGGCGGGAATCCGAGTCATCCACGCCGCGCATCTCGTCGTAGTCGAGGGTGAGGCACTCGATCCCCCGGTCTGCGGCCAGTGTTCGCGCCTGAGGCTTGATCTGTTGGGCTGCGAAGATGCCCCGAACGGGAGCCAGGAGCGGGTCGCGATTCAGCAGCGCCAGGTACCGCGTGAGCTGCTCCACGCCGTCGATATCCCCGCGTCGCTTGAGCTCGACAGCCACGGTCCGGCCGTCAGCGTCGCGGGCCAGAAGGTCTACGGGGCCGATCGTCGTCGGATATTCGCGACGAATGAGGGTGAACCCCGGGCCCAGGCGATGGATCTGGTCCGCGAGGAGGCGCTGCAGGTCGGCCTCGACCCCGTCTTTGATGAGCCCAGGATCCTGGCCCAGGTCGTGGGAGGTGTCTGAGTGGATCGCGTGAAGGTGGATGATGAGCTTGTCGTCGCTCTTGCCGTGCTGCACCACCCATGACTCCTGGACGCCGTCCTCCGCGCCCGACTCCTCGGCCGTCACCGCACGCAGCGTCGCCGGGGGAGACATCCAGTTGAGGGGCTTGTAGGAGCCGCCGTCGGAGTGGATCAGCACGGAGCCGTCCGACTTCAGAACGATGAGGCGCTTGGCCAGGGGCAGGTGGGCTTTGAGTCGGCCGACGTAGTCGACGGAGCAATCAGCAATGACTAGACGCACAGTCCACCACTCTACTGAAGTCTCGCGAAGAAGACTCGATACGATGGGGGAATGAGCCGACATTCTGACCTCACTGCGCCCGCTCCCGGAGACGACATCCGCGCAAACACCGTGCTTCCCGCACTGCGCGAGGAGATCGAGCTTCACACGGAGGACGGGCTGACCCTCGTGGGCGAGCTGGCCCTTCCGCTCGACACGGAGCCGGCTGCCACGCTCATCATGCTCCACCCGCTGCCGACCCACGGCGGCTTCATGGACTCCCATGTCTACCGCAAGGCCTCGCTGCGCCTGCCTGCGCTGGCTGACCTCGCCGTGCTGCGCTTCAACACGCGGGGCACGTCGTCGCCCCGAGGGACGAGCGAGGGATCCTTCGACGAGGGCGTCGGGGAGCGCTATGACCTCGAGGCGGCGGTGCGCTTCGCCCTCGAGCGAGGCCTGCCCGATCTCTGGCTCGTCGGCTGGTCCTTCGGCACCGAGCTGGTGCTCAAGTACGGCTCGAGCGAAGAAGTGGCCTCTGCGGTGAAGGGGGCCGTCCTGCTCTCGCCTCCTCTCCATCGGGCCGACGACGACGATCTGCGCCGCTGGGCCGCCTCCTCGCTGCCTCTGCGCGTGCTCGTCCCTGAACACGATGACTACCTTCAAGGGCCCGAGGCTCGACGTCGCTTCTCCCTCATTCCCCAGGCTGAGGTCATTGAGGTTCCTGAGGCCAAGCACCTGTGGGTGGGGGAGCGGTTCGTGCGCATCTGTCTGGATCGGATCACAGAAAAGGCGCTGGGCCTGCCCCAGGTGGAGCTGCCCAGCGCCGTTCCGCCGCTGTAGAGGGGGAGCCTAGACCTTCTTGTCCTGGCGGGGGATGTACACCTCGCGGATGAGGAGCATGATGGCCGCCGCCGTGGGAATCGCCATGACCGCGCCGAGCACGCCCAAGAGCGAGCCGCCGGCGATGACAGCGATCACCGCGACGGGCCCGGGCACGGACACTGCGCGCTGCATGATCTTCGGGGAGACGAAGTACGCCTCGACCTGGAGGTAGACCATGTAGATGACAGCGAAGGCCAGCGCCGTCCCCCATCCCTTCGTCAGGGCCACAAGCGTGACGACGACGAAGGCGGCAGGCGGTCCGACAAGAGGAATGAAGGCCAGAATCGCCACCACGCAGAAGAAGAGCCACGGGTAGGGGATGCCCAGGATGAGCATGACGGTGAGCGCGAAGGTGGCGTTGAGCAGGGCAACGGTCGTCTGGCCGAGCACGTAGTAGCCGACCGACCGCGTGATCTGCTCCGTGAGCTCAGCGACGCGGATGCGGTGGCGCTTGGCGACGAGTTTGTAGCCCCACTTCTTCATCGTGGGGAGCGAGGCGAGGAAGTAGAGCGTCAGCACGAGGACCACAAGCGTGCCGAACAGCCCGTTGGCGAGCGCCTGGCCTGCTGCGATGATCTGCTCGAAGATGCCCCCGCGATCAGTGGACGTGGAGGCGATCTGGTTGATGTACGTGGTCAGCTGGTCCCGGACGTGGTATTTGGTGTCGAACACCTGGAACGACTGGGTGCCCATCACCTTCTCCACGATGCCCGGCAGGGACTGGAAGAAGAGGGTCAGCTGCTCCACGGTGATGGGGACGAGGAGGCTGATGAAGGCCGCGGCACAGCCCAGGAGCACCGCAAAGACAAGAGCGACGCCGATCCCGCGAGGGATGCCCCTCATCTGAAGGAAGCGCACAGCGGGGTCAAGCCCCAGGGCGATGAACAGTGCGGCCGTGATCCACAGGGGGAGCGGGCCCACGTTTGAGAAGACGTAGTAGATCGCGAGGGCGCAGCCGACTCCGACCGTCGCGAGGAATCCTGCGAGGACCGGTCGGAGGCCGACGTCGCGATGAGGGGGCACAGTGGGTTCAAGGTTCACCTCTCCACGGTATGCCACGGTGCCCGGGTTCAAAAGTCGAGGCCCAGTGCTCACTGGGCCTCGAGCGGCTCAGTCAACTACCATGAGAAGTGCTGATTGTCCTCTATACTCCCGTGACAGGTTGCCCGTGCGTACCAAATTCCCCATTCTCGCCGCTATCCTCGGCCTGTTCCTCTTTCTCATAGGAGCAGGCGGCCAGTGGGTCTTCAAGGCCCCCGTGCAGCAGGCTGTGGAGACGCAGCTGCCAGACAGCGCCAAGGACGCCCAGATCCTGAGAATCCCCGCGTCAGCAGGCGGCACTGAGGGGTTCGACTTCACGATGAAGGGCACAGGCCCCTGGGATGTGGCGCTCATCCGCTCCGTCGATGCCAAAGCCTGGGTGGCCAACACCAAAGAAGTGGTCCTCACGAGGAACGGGGACGAGCTTGCCCCTCAGGTGAGCGGCACGGAGACTCAGCCCCTGGACACCTCGTCATCCGACATCTTCGCGAAGATCACTGAGCAGCGCGGGGAGACAGCTCAGCACATCTCGGCGGCACAGGCCTCTCAGCAGTATGACGTGGTGGTTGTCGGCAAGAACGGGTCCGGCCTGCCGTCCTCTTTCGTGGTGAACCGGACTGTTCAGGCTCCGCAGCCATGGGCCGTCCCCCTCATGCTCGCAGGTGGAATCCTGCTTCTGGGCGCGCTTCTCTGGGCCTTCCTCCAGCGCCGCCGCACGGCTGCTGCGGCCCCGGTGGAGGCTGCGGATGATGCCCCCACGACGCAGCTCAGCACGGTAGGAGCGGTGAGAAGCGGCTCGCATCAGGCTCCGCGCGCTCTGGCCGGTCTCCTCGTCGCGGGCCTTGTGGCAGGTGCGTCTCTGCCGGGCATGTCGCTTCCCGGAGAGTCCTCCTCGGCGTCGTCCTCTGACGATGCCACGCCGACGGTCAGCGGCCCCCAGCTCTCTCGGATCGTCGAGAGCGTCTCGTCTGTGCTCGGGAAGGCTGACGCGGAGAAGAACAAGGATCTCCTGGCTCAACGAGCTGTCGGCGGCGCGCTGACCCTGCGCACCTCCAACTACGAGATTCGGTCCAAGAACCCGAAGGCCTCAGCCCCGGCGGCCGTCTCCACCAAGATCGTCACCAGCATGGTGCCCTATGCGGACAGCTTCCCCCGCACGGTCGTGGCCGTGGTTCAGGAGTCGCCGAGCGACCTGCCGACGGCCCTGGTGCTCGAGCAGAAAGACGCGCACAGCGCCTATCTGGTCCGCGAGACCATGTCCATGCTCCCCGGAGCGACGTTCCCCAAGCCTGCGGATTCCAAGGTGCGGATGCTCTCCGCAGAGGATCGGGGCGGGGCTGTCATGAGCGGCGAGGAGGTCATGAGCGCTCTGAGCGAGTATCTCCAGGATCCGACGGGAAACCGCAAGAGCGTCTTCGAGTCCACGGCCTTCCAGACCGAGCTCATCGACTTCCAGAAGCAGGTGCGCCAGAAGACCAAGGACGCAACGGTGACCTTCAAGCACACTGTGGACCTCCACGAGACCCGGGTGCTGCCCACAGCGGACGGGGGAGCCATGGTCTTCGGCTACATGAGCATGCTCTACACGGCCGCCCCCAAGCAGAAGGGGGAGCTCCTGGACCTCAGCGGCACTCCGTATGAGAAGCTCGTGGGATCGTCCAAGGTCGACGGAAAGATCTCGGTGGCCTACGGGGAGTCCGTCATGATCTACGTGCCCAAGGAAGGGTCGTCCCAGAAGCCCGTGGTCACGGGCGTCGACCAGGATCTTCTCTCCGCGCGAAAGGGCTGACCCGAAGTTTTCCCCCTCACGGGGGCCGCGATACATTGGCTGTATGTCGATGAATCGTGGCCCCTCTTCTGTTCCCGGATCTGCATCGCAGGGCGGTGCACTCAGCAACTCGGCCCTGCGGGGCGCCGTGGACCTCTCCGCTCTGGCCGAGCGGGCGGCCAGGGCTGCCAAGGCCCAGACCGCAGCCGCTGGAAGCGATCCCTCAGGGCAGGAGCCGGTCGCCTCGTCGTACGCCGTTGATGTCAACGACGCCGGATTCGAGCAGTTCATGCAGCTCTCCGGACAGGTGATCTGCCTGGCAGGCTTCTATGCGGACCAGATTCCCGGGTCGAGAGAGATCATCGACGAGCTCGTGCCTCACATCAACGCCCTCGGCGGACGGGTGGCTTTGGGCCGAGTCCGCGCGGAGGACGCCCCGGGAGTCTTCCAGGCGTTCCAGCTCAAGACGGCCCCCGCCGCCGTCGCCCTCATCAAGGGGCAGCCGGTCCCGATCTTCCAGGGGACGCCCCCGTCTGACTGGGACGCGATCTTCACCCAGCTCATCGCTCTGGGTGACGAGCACGGGGTCACTCAGACCATTCCCGGTTCCCCATCCCAGCCTGCAGCGGAGGCCGAGTCCGAGCTCAGCCCGCAGGAGCAGGCAGCCGTGGACGCCCTGGAGCGCCAGGACTACAGCGCTGCGCAGAAGGCATACCGCGAGATTCTCGCCTCCTCTCCGGCGGATGTCCACGCCAAGCGCGGGCTGCTCAACGCCGAGCTCCTGGAGCGTCTCAACGGCGCGGATGCGTCGTCGGTGCGCGCCCGGGCGGCCGAGGACGCCGATGACCTCGCCGCTCACCTGAGCGTGGCGGACCTGGATTTCTTCAACGGCTATGTCGAGGATGCCTTCACGCGACTCATCCGCTTTGTCGCCTTCCACGGCGGGGATGAGAGGGAGGCTGCGCGACGCCGCCTGGTGGACCTCTTCGACCTGGCCGGCGCGGAGCACCCCGCTGTTCCCGAGGCGCGGAAGAAGCTCGCGGCGGCCCTCTTCTAGAGGCGATTCTTTCTCGCGTGGCTGGTTTGTAGTATGGAAGCATGATCCCTCAGTCTCAGCCTTCCCAGGACCCTCGGCCTCCCCAGTCCCCTCAGCCTCCAGCCCTCGGCGCAGGGGCGCCCCGCTTCCCTGAGCCCGCTGCGGCCGCCTCGGACCCGGCCTGGGCGCTGGATCTTCAGCGCCTCTTCCGCTCCTTCAACGGGCAGGTTGCGGTGGACCACGTGACCCTCCAGGTCCCCACGAGTTCCTTCTACGGCCTTGTGGGCCCCAACGGTGCGGGCAAGACGACCCTGCTCTCGCTGGCGACCGGTCTGCTGCGCCCGGAGTCCGGCAGCGCTCACATCCTCGGGAAGAGCGTCTGGGAGAACCCCCAGGAGGCCAAGCAGCTCGTGGGCATCATGCCGGACGGCCTGCGGCTCTTCGACCGCCTCACAGCACGGCAGCTTCTTGAGTACACGGGCCGCCTGCGGAGCATGAGGAAGGAGATCGCCTCCGAGCGCGCCTCGGATCTGCTGAGGCTCATGGACCTGGAGAACACCGGCGGCAAGATGGTGGCGGACTTCTCGGCGGGCATGACCAAGAAGATCACCCTCGCGGCGGCTCTCATCCACGCGCCTCGGCTGCTCGTGCTCGACGAGCCCTTCGAAGCCGTGGACCCCGTCTCCGCTGCCAATATCCGGGATGCCCTCACGAGCTATGTCGCCGGAGGCGGAACGGTTATCGTCTCCAGCCACTCCATGGACCTGGTCCAGAGGATGTGCGACCACGTGGCGATCATGGCCCAGGGCCGCATCCTCCGGGCGGGGACCCTGGACGAGGTCCGGGGAGAGCGCGACCTCGAAAGCACCTTCATCGACCTGGTCGGCGGACGCCACACGGGGGAGAGCCTCACATGGCTGCAGCACTGATTCGCCTCTCGATCATCCTCCAGATCAATCGGCTCAAGAGCAGCGTGTGGCTGCTCGTCGGCGCAATCTTCGGCGCCCTCTACGGTCTGTTCATTCTCGTCGTGGCGCTCTTCGGCCTGTCTGGCCTGGGCTCTGCGGAGCCGGACGCCGCCAGGGAGTGGCTTGCTCTCGGCGGCGCACTCCTCGTCATCGCGTGGGCTGTTCTGCCTCTGCTCATGACGGGGAGCGATCAGACCATGGAGCCCGAGCGCTTCGCCACGCTCTCCATTCCGCAGCGCGATCTCTCCCTGGGGCTGTTCGGAGCCACGGTCGCCACCCCCGGCGGCCTCTTCATGGCCGTCCTGGGCGCGGGGTGGGGGCTGGCCTCGTCGTCGTCCCTCGCGGGGTTCATCGCCGGATCGATCGGAGGCCTGCTCGGGGCTTCGATCTGCCTCGTGTTCGCGCGGTGGGTCACGGCGGCGTTCGGCTTTCTCTTCAGCCACCGTCGTTTCCGGGAGATGGCTATGATCCTCCTGTTCTCGGGGCTCGTCTTCCTCTCTCCGATCATGATGGGGGCGACGACCCTCCTGCTCAACAGCAGCCTGCGGAGAGCGGCCGCCCCTGTGGTCTCTCTCACCCCCTTGGGCGCGCCGTGGCTGCTGGGGGTCGACGCCGCGGCCGGCGACTGGGGAGGCTTCTTCGTCCATCTGGGCATCACCGTGGCGGGGCTCGGGGCGCTCTTCGCGGCGTGGTCCCGGAGCCTTGCTCGCGGGCTGGTCGGGGCGGGCGCTGCAGCAGGCCCTCGCCGGGCCCGACAGAAAGCGGAGCGAGGAACGGGGATCATCGGCTCTCTGGGCGACACCCCTGCCCTGCTCATGGCCTCCCGCAGCCTGTTCTACTGGCTCAAGGACCCCCGATACGCCATGTCGCTCATCATCATCCCCGCCTTCCTCGGTCTCTCTCTGGTGCAGTACGGCCTGTCGGGGTTCGGGACGCTCGTGGGTGTCTCCCTGCTCTTGGGATTCCTGCTCGCGTGGGCCCTTTTGTATGACACCTCGATGGACTCCACGGCTCAGTGGGTGCACGTGGCGGCAGGGGTGAGCGGAGTCGCGGAGAGGGCCGGTCGAGTGATCGGCTATGCGATCGTGGGCCTGCCCTTCGTCCTGCTCCAGGGCCTTCTGACCGGGGTGCTCACGGGAAGCGCGCTGCGGGGAGCGGTCGTCGGGCTGCTCACGGCGTCAGCCTGGGCTATCGCTGCCGGGACGGGCGCCTTGATCTCAGGCAGGATGGTCATGCCGACCACGAGGCCTCACGAGAATCCCTTCGGCACACGCCAGGGAGGCTTCCTCGCCGTGGGACTCCAGCTGGCGGGCATGCTGGGGACGGGCCTCGTGCTGCTCCCCGGTGTCCTCATGGCGGTCAGCGGCCTCGGGGACGGCAGCCCGGCCCTCCTCTGGGCCGGTGTGGGGTACAGCGTGCTCCTGGGGGCTGGCGCGCTGGCTCTCGGAGTGGTCATGGGCGGGCGGCAGTACGACCGGCACAAGACTGAGCTCCTGGAGAAACTCGTCCAGTTCGACCTCGGGTGAGGCCCGGCACCCGAGCATCCCGGGGCAGGGCGCAGCGGCTAGAATGGACACCATGAGTCAGCCTCTGGATCCGTTTGAGTCACAGCCCCTGTCTGAGCCCTCGCGGGGCGGAACCGCGGTTCTCGACCGCCAGGAGATGCTTCAGGAGGTGGAGCCGGGAGACCGCGACCGCTTCTCCCACTATGTCCAGAAGGACAAGATCATGGAGTCCGCCCTGACCGGCAACCCGGTCATCGCGCTCTGCGGCAAGGTGTGGGTGCCTGGTCGGGATCCCGAGAAGTTCCCGGTGTGCCCGGACTGCAAGAAGGTGTACGACTCGCTCATGGGCGGCGACGATTCCTAGCGGGCAGGCTCCGGCCTCCTCGCACTCCGTGCCGACCCCTCCGCCGGGGCTGCGCCAGTGGCAGGCGGAAGCCTTCACGAAGTACTTCCATCTGCGCAGGCGGGACTTCCTCGCCGTCGCGACGCCGGGCGCAGGCAAGACGACCTTCGCCCTGACCGTGGCCCAGACGCTCCTTCGGATGCGCATCGTGGACCGGATCTACGTCGTGGCCCCCACGGACCACCTCAAGCGCCAGTGGGCGGATGCCGCGGCGAAGTTCTCCATCTCGCTGGACCCCAACTTCAAGAACTCCGACGGCTCTCACGGGCGGGACTTTCACGGCGTGGCGGTCACCTATGCCCAGGTGGCGAGCAAGCCGATGCTCCACCGCGCCAAGACCGAGGCGGGGAAGACCCTGGTCATCCTCGACGAGATCCACCACGGCGGGGACGCGCTCAGCTGGGGTGACGGCATCCGCGAGGCCTTCAGCCCGGCCGTGTGCCGCCTGAGCCTCACGGGCACGCCCTTCCGCTCGGACACGGCGGCGATCCCCTTCGTCGAGTACGAGCCTGACGATGAGGGCATCCGGCGTTCCAAGGCGGACTACGTCTACGGCTATGGGGACGCGCTGCGCGACGGCGTCGTCCGCCCCGTGATGTTCATGGCCTACTCGGGGTCCATGCGCTGGAAGACGAGCACGGGGGACGAGATGTCGGCAGGCCTCGCGGACGAGGTCACGAAGGACATCACGGCTCAGGCCTGGCGCACGGCGCTCAACCCTCACGGCGAGTGGATTCCCGCCGTCCTCGCGGCTGCGGACCGGCGACTCACCGAGGTGAGACGCGCGGTGCCGGACGCCGGCGGCCTCGTCATCGCCACAGACCACGAGACCGCCCGCGCCTATGCGGGAACCCTCAAGCAGATCACGGGGGAGTCGGCGGTGCTCGTCCTCTCCGACGACAAGAAGGCCTCCAAGGCCATCGAGGACTTCTCCGAGGGAACGCGGCGCTGGATGGTCGCCGTGCGCATGGTCTCGGAAGGGGTGGACGTCCCCCGGCTGTCCGTGGGGGTCTACGCGACGAGCACGTCGACGCCGCTGTTCTTCGCCCAGGCTGTCGGCCGCTTTGTCCGGTCGCGCCGCAAGGGGGAGACCGCCTCGGTCTTCCTGCCGTCCGTGCCGATCCTCATGGCTCTGGCCAACCAGCTCGAGGCCGAGCGGGACCATGCCCTGGACCGGCCTGTGGACCCCACGGACCCGGACTTCATCCCGGAAGAGGACCTCATGGACGAGGCCAACCGGGAGGAGAAGGCCTCGGACACCCTCGAGAAGCAGAAGTTCGAGGCGCTGGACTCCCAGGCGTCCTTTGACAAGGTGCTCTTCGACGGGACCGAGTTCGGGCTGGGCGGCGATGTGGGCAGCGCCGAGGAGATGGACTTCCTCGGCATCCCGGGCCTTCTCGACGCGGACCAGGTGAACGAGCTTCTCCGGCAGAGGCAGCACGAGCAGATCCGGCGCCAGAAGACGCGGCCCCGGGCAGCCGAGGCGGAGGTCGGCGTCGTCGATCACCGCCAGCTCAAGGAGCTCCGTGCCCAGCTCGCGAAGAACGTGAGCGCGTGGGCGGCTCGCTCGGGGATGGCCCACGGGCTGATCCACTCGGAGCTGCGCAGGCTCTCCGGCGGACCGCCCGTGGCCCAGGCGAACGAGGAGCAGCTCAAAGCGCGCATCGAGCGGCTCCAGTCCTGGTTCATCGGGCAGGGCCCCTCCGCAGGATGAGGGCAGGCGGGCCGAAGCCATCTGCCCTCCGGCCCGCCGAGGGACCGGGCGTCAGAGGACGCGCACTCCCTGGTCGGCCAGCTCTTCCCGAGTGAGCGCCGCGCCCTCGGCTGAGATGGCCGCGGTGAGCGATCCGAGGACGACCGTCTCGAACCCCAGGCGACGCGCGTCGAGGGCCGTGGCCCGCACGCAGTAGTCGAGGGCCAGGCCGCAGACGAGGACTGTGTCGATCCCCTCGGCCAGGAGCCACTGGGCCAGGCGCGGCCGGTCGTCCAGGCGGAGGCCTGGCTCGTCGAGCCGGCCCTCGAACCCCGAATACGCGGCCTCGTACTCGCCCTTGTGGAAGCGGGCGTCCACGCGGGGCAGCGTGAGGTTCGGATGGAGCTGGGCTCCCGTGGTTCCCGCGACGCAGTGCACGGGCCAGGAGTCCTTGAAGTCCGGCGTGCTGGAGAAGTGCGAGCCCGGGTCGATGTGCCAGTCCTGCGTCGTGACGATCTTCCCGAACGTCCGGGGCGAGTCGAAGGCCCGGGTGATCGCGCGGGCGACGTCGGCCCCGCCGCTCACCGCGAGCGAACCGCCCTCGCAGAAGTCGTTCTGCACGTCGACGACGACGGTGGCCGTCCTCTGGGGATCCACCGTCATATCAGCAAGGGCCAGGATCGTGGAGAGGCTGTTCACGGTCAGTCCTCGTAGACGGTGGGGATGACGGGCTCGCCCTCGGTGAGGCGGGTGTGTGCGGGCGGCAGCTCGGCGAGGGATGCCTTCCATCGCTCCGTGGCCCGGACCACCCCGGCAGCCCCGGTGGCGGTCTCGTCGACGACCCCGCGGCTGACGAGCTGGGTCAGAAGGGGCCGGTCGTCGTGGTCGCTGTTCGGCGCATGCCCCACCCCGATGACCTCTGCGGTGGCGATGCCATGCTCGTTCTTGCGGCGCAGCGCGTACTTGCGCCCGCCGACCGAGGCCTTGCCCGTGGCCTTCTTGGCAACGGAGGTCATGGTGCCCGAGGCGTCCTCGCGGGCCACGAGCTTGTAGACCATCTGAGCGGTCGGGGCGCCTGAGCCCGTGACAAGGCGCGTGCCCACGCCGTAGGAGGTCACGGGGGCTGAGGCGAGAGCGGCGATCGCGTACTCGTCGAGGTCGCTCGTCACGACGATGCCCGTGTTCGTGTTCCCGAGTGAGTCGAGCAGCTCGCGAGCCATGCCCGCCTGGGCCACGAGGTCTCCCGAGTCGAGGCGGATGGCGCCGAGCTCGGGGCCGGCCACCGTGACGGCGGTGCGGATGCCCTGCTCCACGTCATAGGTGTCCACGAGAAGGGACGTTCCCGCTCCCAGGGAGGCGACCTGCGCGCGGAAGGCCTCCTCCTCGCTGTCGTGC
>JAGLBH010000002.1:28183-31091 GCA_018260285.1 Arthrobacter sp.
CTCTTCGACGAAAAGCCGGACAACGTGCAGCCGCAGGAACCACGGAGGATGCCGAGGGAGAGACCCGAAGAACCTCTATCCCTGCCTCTTCCGCAATTCGCCGCACATTGCTTTTCCAACGCGAAGTCTTCGGCGGCGGCGACGGCGGCGTCCTCGTGCGTGCGGCGAGAGCCCATCTCGATGCAGGGGCGCGTCCCGGCGGCCACCGTCATGCGGGAGGCGGCCGAGGCGATCGCCGAGTCGTGGTTCATGATGGAGAGCAGAAGCGTCTCCAGGATGCACGCCTCAGCGAACGTGCCCTCGACGATGAGGAGCGGGGAGCCCGGGAAGTACACTTCGCCCTCGGCGTAGCCGTAGATGTCCCCGGTGAACGAGTAGGACTCGAGGAAGGAGATCGTCTCCCTGTCGAGGATCCTGCGGTCCGTGAGGAACTTGAGCTCCTCATCCCCGAACCGGAACGACTTGAGGGCCTCGAGCACTCGCCCCGTGCCCGCGGCGACGCCGTAGCGGCGGCCGGTGGGCAGACGGCGGGCGAACGCCTCGAAGACGCTTCGCCGGTGAGCGGCTCCTGAGCGGAGTGCCGCCTGGAGCATCGTCAGCTCGTAGTGGTCCGTCTTGAAGGCTGTGGAAGCGGGGAAGCTCATGACGCTTCTTTCGTCGGTGCGGCGGGGGCCTGCAGGTGAATGCTGGAAGTCCAGAAGTGGGCGTTGGCCCTTTCTATTCCATAGCATAGGGGGTATGACCCAGACGCAGCGGCAGACGCAGGGATCCCTCGACACGCTTGAGAGGGATCTTCTCGACCCGTCCCTCGGCCTGCCGTGGCAGGTGGTGGTCTGGAATGACCCGGTGAATCTCATGGACTACGTGGCCTATGTCTTCCGGTCCTATTTCCACTACTCAGCCCTGGAGGCGGACCGGCTCATGCTGGCCGTCCACGAGCAGGGCCGCGCCGTCGTCGCCACAGGCTCCCGCGAGAAGTGCGAGCAGGACACGCAGGCGATGCACCGCTACGGGCTCCAGGCCACGTTCGAGCGAGCCGACCGTGGCTGAGCAGTTCCGCTTCCGCCCGACCGCCCAGGGCGGCGTGATCGTCGGGTCCCTGGAACCGGAGGAGTCCCAGCTGCTGGACCGTCTGCTGGCGGACGTCGCCGAGCTTCTGGAACCGGCTGCCTCGGAGACGGCAGACCCTCTCGTGGCGCTGACAGGGTATGCGCCGGACGTCGTCGCCCCCGAGGACCCCGCGGTCCTCTCCCTCCTGCCCAACGCGAGCGCGGACGAGGCGATGAGCGCCGAGTTCCGGCGCCTCTCCGAATTCTCGCTCCGCACCCAGAAGACGGACGACCTCGCCGCCGCCCGCGTGCTTCTCGGCGGGCGCACCTCGCTTCGTCTGACCGTGGCGGAGGCGGAGACGGCGACGCGGGCGCTCACCTCGGTGGCCCTCGTCCTCGCCGAGCGCCTCGGGGTGACAGACGACGACGCCGCGGCGAGAGTCGCCTCCATCGAGAACCCCACGAACGACGACGAGTTCCTCGCGGTCCTCTACAACTTCGTCGGCTGGGTCCGTGGCGCGCTCTCCGCCGCGCTCATCGATGCACTCTGAGCAGAGACGGTACTGTAGAGGACTGACATGAATCCCCAGTTTCCGGGCGAGAGGCCCCTTTCAAGCAGCGAGGCCGGCAGCCTCGCCCCTATCGGCATCTTCGACTCAGGGGTGGGAGGCCTGACGGTCGCCCGCTCCATGATCGACCTGCTGCCCCACGAGTCGATGATCTACGTGGGGGACACCCTCAACGGCCCCTACGGCCCGCTGCCCATCGCCCAGGTCCGGGCCAACGCCCTCGGGATCATGGACCAGCTCGTCGATGCGGGCGTCAAGGCCCTGGTCATCGCCTGCAACACGGCCTCGGCGGCGGTGCTCGGCGATGCGCGCGAGCGGTATACGGGCGGGTACGGCATCCCCGTCATCGAGGTCATCAAGCCGGCGGTGCGCCGTGCCGCTGCGGCGACGCGGAGCGGACGGATCGGCGTCATCGCCACGGCGGGGACCGTGCGGTCCCGAGCCTATGAGGACACTTTCGCGGCAGCCCCGAGCGTCACCATCGCCTCCGCCGCCTGCCCGCGCTTCGTCGAGTTCGTCGAGGCCGGCGTCACGAGCGGCCCCGAGCTGCTGGAGTGCGCCGAGGAGTACCTGGCCCCGCTCAAGGCCCAGGAGATCGACACCCTCATCCTGGGGTGCACGCACTATCCGCTCCTCGCCGGGGTGATCTCCCTCGTCATGGGTGATGAGGTCACGCTCATCTCCTCGGCCGAGGAGACGGCCAAGGACGTCTACCGCTCCCTCGTGCAGGCAGGCCTTCAGGCGCCTGACTCAGCCACGGCCACGCGCGAGTTCATGGCGACCGGCTCCGCCTCGTCCTTCGAGTCCCTCGCGCGCCGCTTCCTCGGGCCCGAGGTCACACGGGTGACGCGCGTCCACGACGTCGCCGCGATCTACCCGACGGCGAGCATCGCCCGCATCACGCCGGCCATGCTCGAGTCCGCGGCGCAGGCCAAGCGGGCTGTGTCCTCTGCGGGCACGGGGGAGGGCGCATGAAGCTCACCGTCGTCGGCTGCCAGGGCAGCTTTCCCGGGCCGGAGTCCCCGGCGTCCTGCTACCTGCTGCGCGCAGAGCGGGACGGGCGCACGTGGTCCGTGCTCTTCGACCTCGGGTCCGGCTCACTCGGCGCCCTCCAGCGGCATGTTGACCTGGCGGACCTCGACGCCGTCTTCCTCAGCCACCTGCACCCGGACCACTGCATGGACGTCTGCGGGCTTCACGTCGCAGTCCACTGGAACCCGGCAGGCTTCACCGGCAGCCGCATCCGGATCTTCGGCCCAGCAGAGACCCCTGACCGCATGGCCGTGGCCT
>JAGLBH010000300.1 GCA_018260285.1 Arthrobacter sp.
TCCTCGCAGCGGTGACCCGCGCGCCCGAGTCCACCCGCGCGGCAGCCCGCGGCCGCGCGGTCCGAGACCACGCAGACCAGCTCATGTCCGCCTCCTGGGACACGCTGACCTTCGCCCTGCCCGGCCAGGCGGCGCCCGTGCACATCCGCCTCTCCGACCCACATCGGGCGAACGGCGCGTTCCTGAGGACCGTTGAGCCTGAGCATTTCATCACAGCGCTTGCCCGCGAGACTGCGCGAGCACCCCACCCAGAGAAAGGCCTCTCATGAGCCAGGAATCCATCCGCCAGAGCCAGTCCCAGAGCACGAGCGAGGTCGAGTCTGACGCCGCGTTCCCCGCCGGCGGCCCCGCGCAGCCTGCCGCCCAGGTGAGCTCGGACGGCCTGGACGACCTGCTGGCCGATATCGACTCGGTCCTGGAGGCCAATGCCCAGGACTTCGTCTCCGGATTTGTCCAGAAGGGCGGTCAGTAGAGCGTGCAGCGCCGTATCTTCGGGGTCGAGACTGAGTTCGGCCTGACCTTCTCGGCCGCTTCCGGCCGGCGCCTCTCCCCTGAGGAGGTGGCGCGCGTGCTCTTCAAGCCCGTCGTGGCCTGGGGCCGCAGCAGCAACGTCTTCCTCGACAATGCGGCGCGCCTCTACCTCGACGTCGGCTCCCACCCCGAGTACGCGACGGCGGAGTGCGACTCGGTCAGGCAGCTCATCAGCCAGGACCGGGCGGGGGAGCGGATCGTCATGGACCTGGCCCGCCAGGCCTCCGAGGCGCTCGAGGCCGAGGGCTACGACGGCCAGATCTACCTCTTCAAGAACAACGTGGACTCCGTCGGCAACTCCTACGGCAGCCACGAGAACTACCTCATCAGGCGCAAGCTCGAGCTGCACCGCCTCTCCTCGTGGCTCGTGCCGTTCCTCGTGACCCGGCCGCTCATCGCGGGATCTGGCGGGTTTGTCGTGCAGGAGGGCGTCACCCGCTTCGTGCTCTCGCCCCGCGCAGAGCACCTCTGGGAGCCGGTGTCCTCGTCCACCACCCGGTCCCGCCCCATGATCAACACGCGGGACGAGCCTCATGCGGACGCGGAGCACTATCGCCGCCTCCACGTGATCTCCGGAGACTCGTCCATGGCGGAGCCCACGACGCTTCTCAAGATCGGCGCCGTGGCCCTCGTGCTGCGGATGCTCGAGGCAGGGGAGATCCTTCCGGACGTCTCCCTGCCCAACCCGCTCCGCACGCTGCGCGAGGTCTCTCTCGCCGCGGGCGAGGACCTTCTGATCGAGCTCGCCAGCGGCCAGCAGACCTCTGCTCTGGCTATCCAGCGCATGTTCCACGAGCGCGCGTCCTCCTTCGTCGAGCGCGAGGGAGCCACGGAAGAGGAGCTGGAGGTCCTCGAGCTCTGGGGCGCCGTCCTCGCGGACCTGGAGAGCGGCACAGACGAGACGCTGGCCGTCACCGTGGACTGGGCCGTCAAGAAGCGCCTCCTCGAGGCCTACGCCGCGAAGAACGGGCTGGAGCTCGGGA
>JAGLBH010000301.1 GCA_018260285.1 Arthrobacter sp.
TACGGCTGGTTCGCCGAGAACTACCCGGACCAGGTGGAGCTCATCCTCATCCGGCAGCTCTCCCCGAGCGAGGCCATGCTCGCGGGCGGGCGCTCCCTCCGGGCGCGGGAGGCCGCCGGGCGGCGCTCCGCCCCGTGGATCTATGCGCCGGACGGGGCCGCCATGGCCGCGCAGCTGGCCGAGATGGGGTACATCCAGGACGGCAACTCCACGACCGAGTGCTTCCCGGACGACGGAGCCCCCGAAGGGGTCAGAGCCTCAACGCTCGCATGAGCCGCAGGCCCTGGGTCATGGCCCCGATGAAGGCCTCTCGCGAGACGCCCGTCGGAACGCCGAACCCGACGGGCCCCTGAACCGCCACGGTCTGCGTCCACGTGAAGTGCTCCAGCGCCTCGCGGCCGTGGCGCCCGCCCTGGCCGGACATGCCGTACCCCTGCATGGGGGAGTCCACGGACCCGAAGGCCGCGGCGAACATCTCGTTGACGTTGACCGAGCCCGAGCGGATGCGGCCCGCGATCTCGCGGCCTGCCCGGGACGAGCCCGCCCAGACGGAGGCGTTGAGCCCGAAGGGCGTCGAGTTCATCGCCTCGATGCCCTCCTCGATGCTGTCCACGGGGTAGAGCGCGACGACGGGGCCGAACGTCTCCTCCCCGAAGCAGGTCATGTCCTCGGTGACGCCCTCGAGGATCGTCGGCTCGAAGGCGAAGGGGCCCACCTCGGGGCGGGCCTTCCCTCCGCAGAGGACGGTGGCCCCGCGGCCGGCGGCGTCGTCCACATGCTCCTGGACGCGTTCGAGCTGGCGGGGGCCGGTGAGCGTGCCCAGGTCGTAGTCCGAGCCGTACCCGGAGCCGAGCTGGTAGGCCTCGGTGGCCTCGAGGAACGCCGTCTTGAAGCGCTCGTAGGCAGGGCGCTCCACGTAGATCCGCTCGATCGAGACGCAGAGCTGCCCCGCCGAGGAGAAGCAGCCGCGCACGGCGGCGCGGGCGGCGTCCTCGATCCGGGCGTCTGCGGTGATGAGCATGCCGTTCTTCCCGCCGAGCTCGAGCGAGGTGCCGATCATCCGCTGGGCCGCCCGGGTGGCGACGTCGACCCCCACGCGCGTTGAGCCGGTGAAGGAGATGAAGTCCGACTCAGCGACGACCGCCGGGCCGATGACCGGGCCGTCCCCGATGACGATGGGCCACAGCCGGGGGTCCAGCCCCGCCTTGACCGCGAGACGGCGGGCGAAGAGCGCCACGAGGGCCGTCTGCGTGTCCGGCTTGTGGAGGAGCGCGTTGCCGGCGGCCAGCGGCGCGACAGCATCAGAGACCGCGAGCGAGAGCGGGTAGTTCCACGGGGAGATGTGGCCGACGAGCCCGTGGGGGTGCCGGTTGAGCGTCGTGCGGGTGAGCCCCGGGATGGCCCCGCGGCGTCGTTCGGTGCGGAGCACGGAGGGGGCGGTGCGCTCGCAGTAGGCGGTGACGAGGAGGACGTGCATGAACTCGTCGAAGGCGTGGATGCGGGACTTGCCC
>JAGLBH010000302.1 GCA_018260285.1 Arthrobacter sp.
GAGAGGGACCCCGCGGGCAGCGATCCGTTCTGTCGTCCGCCCGTCCTCCGGGCAGCCTTCACGGCAAGCTCCCCGTAGGTCCTGGCGAGCGGAGGCATGCCGGGAAGCACCGTGCGTGGAGCAGGCGCCTGGCCCCGTGACTCGGTCATCAGGCACCCACCAGGTTCTGGCCGCAGACGCGGAGCGTCTGTCCGCTGATGCCGCCGGCCTGGTCGGAGACGAGGAAGGCGATGGCTTCCGCGACGTCCTGCGGCTGGCCGCCCTGCTGAAGGCTGGCGAGTCGACGCGCGACCTCACGGGTGACGAAGGGAATCTTCGCGGTCATGTCCGTCTCGATGAATCCGGGGGCGACGGCGTTGATCGATCCGCCGCGCTCCTCGAACAGCCGTGACGACGAGGCCACCATGCCGATGACGCCGGCCTTCGACGCCGCATAGTTGGACTGACCGCGGTTGCCCGCGATGCCCGACGTGGAGGCCAGGGCCACAATGCGGCCGTCCTGAGCGAACCACTCCGAGGCCAGGAAGGCGCGGTTCATGCGCAGCTGCGCTTCGATGTTCACCGCGATGACGGAGTCCCACCGGGCGGCGTCCATGTTGGCGAGCAGCTTGTCCCGCGTGATGCCGGCGTTGTGCACCACGATGTCGAGCCACCCGTAGCGCTGCCGGGCGTGGGCCAGAATCCGCTCACCCGCGTCCTCTGCCGTGATGTCCAGCTGCAGGGCGGTCCCGCAGACCTCGTTCGCCACGGCGGCCAGCTGTTCGCCGGCTGCCGGGACGTCCACGACGATGACCTGCGCTCCGTCTCGCCGCAGCGTGCGGGCGATCGAGGCGCCGATTCCTCGGGCGGCGCCCGTCACGACGGCGACTTTGCCCTCAAGCGGGCGGGAGGCGTCCGCGGGCAGGTGGCCCGAGGCGCTCGTCACGGCGAGCGGCTGCCCGCTGACGTACGCGCTGCGGCCCGAGAGGAAGAAGCGCACGGCCCCTACGGCTGAGGGTGCCGTGAACTCGAGACCGTCCGAGAGCACGACGGCGTTGGCCGTCCCCCCGAAGCGCATCTCATGGGCCACGGAGCGCATCATGCCGATGACCCCGTGGCGGGCGGCGGCCACGGCCGGATCCAGCTCAGCACCGGCAGGGCGGGCGAGGAAGACGACGCGCGCGTTTGGGCGCAGCTTCTTGAGGGCCTCCCCCGCTGCGAGGGCGATCTCGGAGAGGTCAGCCGGCGTCGTCACCTCATCCAGACCGAGGATGAGGGCGCCGAACGTGACGCTCCCGTCCACATGGCGGCGGACGTCGAAGCCCTCCCCGAGCAGGTGGGCGGTGAGCGCCTCAGCCCCAGAGCTGGAGCCGAGGACCAGCGCGCTGCCCTCGAAGAGGGGCGCGCCCTGCTGGTACCGGCGCAGGACGGAGGGCTGGGGCAGTCCCAGCCGCGAGGCGAGCTCCCGGCCCAGGCCGGCGTTGACGAGTTCGAGGTACTTGTCCG
>JAGLBH010000303.1 GCA_018260285.1 Arthrobacter sp.
CTTCAGTGGGCGAATCCTGCTGCTAAGCTCAACGAGATTCTTACGGGGGTTGTTGCGCCGACCCTCTGACACCGCCCCCTCAAAACGCCGCTTTCTCTCGGTGGAGCGGGGTTTCTTCGTTCCCCGGGTTGCGCGGCCTAAATATGTGTGTTTAGATATAACCACAAACCATCAAGAGCGGCCGAGAGATCTGGCTCAGTGACGCCGCAGCAACCATCGATGATCAGCAGGATGTCTTTCCTCTGACCTGAAGATAAGGTGCTTCCGCCAGAACCGATGGAGCTGCATCATGCGCACCGTTCGGGGATATCGTCGGCATGTCTGCGCCGTGTATCTCTCTGGACCCTCAAGGTCCTCCGAACTGGTTCGCGAGCTGTCTCCCTTGGAATGACCCAAGGAGAACACCGTGTCAACCGCCACCGTCTGGCCCGCACAGGCCGCCTCGGTTCCGCCGACGCTCATCGCGCCGCCCTCTCTCTCCTACGAGCTCTACCCGCCGGTCCACCGGGACGCGAGCGACTCGGTCCACGAGGCCATCGCCGCCCTGGAGGAGTCCCACCCGGACTACGTCTCCGTGACGTACAGCGGGGCCCCGCACCGGCGCCGGGAGTCGCTGAGGCTCATCGAGCACCTCGTCCTCAACACCCGGCTCCGCCCGCTGGCGCACCTGACCTGTGTGGGGGAGACCCGCGAGAGCCTCGACGTCCTCGTCCGCCAGTTCCTCGCCCTCGGGGTCCGCGGGGTCCTCGCCCTGCGCGGCGATCTGCCCGCAGATCCGGACGGAGACAGGGGAGAGCTGCCCTTCGCGCGGTACCTCATCGAGCTCATCCGGGAGGTGGAGGACCGCCACACGGCCACGCTGGCAGGCGGACGCCTCGCCGTCGGCGTCGCAGCGTACGCCCACAAGCACCCGGAGTCGCCCTCGTTCCAGCACGACGTCGAGGTGCTCCTCGGCAAGGAGCGCTCGGGGGCGAACTTCGCGATCACCCAGGTGTACTTCGACCCGGAGGACTACCGAAAGCTTGTGGCCGCGGCCCGGGCGGCGGGCGTGACGATCCCGATCATCCCCGGCATCATCCCGATCTCCACGACGGCCCGCCTCAAGCGGCTCACGGGCATGACGGGCATCCAGCCGCCGGTCGGCCTCTGGCACGCCCTCGAGACTGCGGGGAGCGACGCCGAGAGACACGCCATCGGCACCCGGTTCGCACGGGACCTCGCCCGCCGCGCGTTCGACGACGGGGCCCCCGGGCTTCACCTCTACACCTTCAACGACCATCGGGCGTCGCTCGAGGTCATCGAGCAGCTCGACCTGCCGCGCACGCGGGAGCTCGCTCTTCCCCACTTCGCCTGATGTCGTCAGAAGAGCTGTAGAACAAGGCCCTTTCCTTCAGGGCGGTCCCTGAATTTCCACACTATTTTTCTCCCTCCGTGAGGGGCCTTTCTTCAGTGCACCCGAAAACGGGTTCAGAAGGCCCG
>JAGLBH010000304.1 GCA_018260285.1 Arthrobacter sp.
ACCCGCTCCTCCGCGTCGAGACGGGCCTGTCCCGCGTCGGCCATCGCCTCCAGCAGCTCCTCCAGGGGAAGGCCCGTGCGCCCCGAGAGGTGAAAGCACATGTGCATCTCCCCGTAGACCCGGGCCAGGGCGGGGCTGCCCGCCGTCGTCGTCGCGTGGAGGAAGACGCTCGCCGGGCTGGAGCCGAGCGCGTGCGCGGCCACCGCGCGGTCCAGGACCGAGGCGAACTCGGCTGTCTCCCGGCTGACCTCGGGAGACTCGCCCTCGGGCAGGCGACGGCGGACTCGCGACAGGGCGTCCACCGGCTCGAGGCCCGAGGCCACGTGGGCGGCAAGGGCCGCGACGGCGGTGACGATGAGCCGCTCGGCGGACCCCTCCCGCGAGGAGCGCCGCAGCCCGGGGGACAGACTCACACGTCGCACAGCGCCTCCAAGTCCTCCATGCCCTCCTCCAGGCGCCACTGCTCGCCCACCAGCCGCAGGGCCGGGCGCACTGCAGGCCGCCCCTCCACCGCATGGAGCACGCCCACCTGGGTGAGGCGCCGCTGAGGGCCCCTGCGCTCCACATGCAGCGCCGCGTGCACGGCGGAGAAGACCTGCAGGGAGAGCGCCTCGGGGGTCATCCCCGCGAGAGACCCCATCGCCATGAGCCGGGCCGGAACGCCCTCTGCGGAGTTCGCGTGGAGCGTGCCTCCCGAGCCCACGTGCCCCGTGTTCATGGCGGCCAGGAGCTCGCGCACCTCGGGGCCCCGGCATTCGCCCACCACGAGCCGGTCGGGCCGCATGCGCATCGCCTGCCTCAGCAGATCGGCGAGAGTGAACTCTCCCTGTCCCTCCGAGTTGGCCTGTTTGGACTGGAGAGAGACGACGTGCGGGTGGTCCGGGCGCAGCTCGGCGGCGTCCTCCACGAGGATGATGCGCTCAGCGGGGCTCACCCGGGAGAGCATCGCATTGAGCAGGGACGTCTTCCCGGACCCCGTTCCGCCGGAGATGAGGAAGTTGCGCTTCTGCCTCACGAGGGCCTCGAGCACCTCCGCCGCGAAGGCGTCCCCCTCGGTCTGCCCGAAGAACTCCTCGAGCCCCAGCGCCCGCTCCCGCGCCACCCGGATGGAGAGCACGGTGCCGTTCCCCGCGATCGGCGGGAGCACGGCGTGCACGCGGCACTCGTCAAGCCGCACGTCCCCGCACGGATGGGCGTCATCCACCCGCCGCCCGCCCAGGGACATGAGGCGCTGGGCCAGGTGGCGCACGTCGTCGTCGCTCGCGAAGCGCATGGCCACCCGCCGGAGGCCCTCCCCGCCGTCCACCCAGATCTCGTGGGGGCCGTTGACGAGGACGTCCGTCACAGACGGGTCGTCGAGGAACCGCTGCAGCGGGCCAAGCCCCTGGAGGTGGGCGCGAATCTGCGGGGCGGCCTCGAAGACGGTCCCCGAGCCGAGCAGACGGGCCTCCCGCCCGAGCGCCCGGCTCAGCGCCAC
>JAGLBH010000305.1 GCA_018260285.1 Arthrobacter sp.
ACCTTGCGCCAGAGCACCGGCGAGATCTCGTAGCCGTAGAGGCGGTCGAGGATGCGGCGGGTCTCCTGCGCGTCGACGAGGTCGCCGTCGATCTCCCGGACGTTCTCCAGGGCGCGGGTGATGGCCTCCTTGGTGATCTCCGAGAAGGTCATGCGGTAGACGGGGACCTGCGGCTGGAGGACCTGGAGCAGGTGCCAGGCGATGGCCTCTCCCTCGCGATCCCCATCAGTTGCGAGGTAGAGCGCGTCGGCGTCCTTGAGGAGGCGCTTGAGCTCGGTGACGGTCTTCTTCTTGTCCTGGTTGACGACGTAGTACGGCTCGAAGCCGTTCTCCACGTCGACGGCGAACTTGCCGACGGAGGTCTTCTTCAGCTCTGCCGGAAGCTCGGAGGGCTGGGGAAGGTCGCGAATGTGCCCGATCGAGGCTGTGACGTCGAAGTCGCTCCCGAGATACCCGGCGATGGTCTTGCTCTTGGCCGGGGACTCGACGATGACGAGCTTGCGTCCGCTGGGTGCAGCCTTGGTCGGCACAGTTCTCCTTGATGACGATGACAATCCGGAGGGTCAGGGGAACCCTCGTCTGTTGAAAGATTACATGGGCCGGGTGGGCATTCCCCCGGAGCGGCCCCGGAAAGGGGCTGCCCGTGACGCGGCGGAGCCGCTCGCAGAGTGTGTCAGCCGTCCGCGGCAGCGGCGTCGTCGTCAGAGTCCGGCGAGGCGTTCTCCTGGACGAGCCCTGCCGGGCGGAGCTCCTCCGGGAGCTCGTAGGAGTGGTCGCGGACGAAGGAGAAGAAGAACTCGAGCTTCTCGACGTCGGAGCCGTCCGATCCGGCGGCGCGGGAGGCCTCGCAGGCGCCGGCGGCCGTGGTGCGGCGGAAGCGGGCGATGAGCTCCCAGATCTCGTCCGAGAGGGCGACGCGCTCCTCCTCCGAGAGGTAGAGGGTGCCCTGGCTGATCGTCGGCAGGCGGCGGGCCGCGCGCAGGTCCATGCCCTCGGGCAGCTGGGTGCGAGGCGCCGTGAGGTGCTTGGAGAGGCGCTCCCGGAGCTGGTTGAGCTGCATGTCCATGACGCCGAGCGCGGAGGTGTTGCTGTTCGTCGCGGCCGTGTCGATCGTCAGGTGGGTGCCGGCCGAGCGCCAGTGCCGCTCGCGGCCGTCCCCGTGGCCCTCAGCGCGGACGACGAGCCCCCAGCGCTCGAGGGAGCGCAGGTGGTAGCTCATCGCCGAGGGCGTCAGGCCGAACTTGTGGCCGAGCTCCGTGGCGGTGAAGGACTCGTCCGAGTCGAAGAGCTCCTCGATGACCTGCAGCCGCACCCCGTGGGCGAGCGCGCGGATGGCCTTCGGGTCGGAGAGGACGACGGCGCGCTCCTCCTTCTCGGGAGTCGGCGTCTCAGGTGCTGCGGCTGCGGTGGCGGGAGCGTCTGCCAGCGCTTCGGGGGAGGTCATGAAATGTAATTGTAATCACGCTC
>JAGLBH010000306.1 GCA_018260285.1 Arthrobacter sp.
GTCTCCGCCGCCGGGAAGTACCACGCCGGGGCGTCTCCGCCCTCGACGGGGACGCGGTGCTCCTCGTAGTCCAGGCCCATGTCCTCGGGTGTGGGACGGAGGGAGCCCGTCCAGTATCCGTTGACCGCCTGCTTCAGGTCCCCCATGTAGACCTTGTTGAGCCGGCGGGTCACGGTGCCGTCGCCGGGCTCGTACTCGAGGATCTCGCCCACCTGAGCGAAGCCCTCGCCTGCGTTGAACCAGAGGCCGTACGTGCCGGGAACGGTCGTGTTCTCCGTGGCCCCCAGGACGATCTCCTGGAGCCCGTCGGCAGCGTCGATCACCGCAAGAATCTCGGTGTCCGGAACGCGGAAGCGGGCGGGCATGACCACCTGGCGCGCAAAGTAGGCTGCCAGCGATGCGGCCGTCCCCGCCACGAGCGAGGAGACGCCCGCACCGGCGAGGAGACCCACCGCAAGGTACGAGAGGCTCTCCCCGGCCGCTTTTCCGGCGGACGGTCGCTGCTCATCCGTCAGAGACGGCTGGGCGAGAGCGGTGATCTGGGAGTTCTTGAAGGCCGAGGAGGAGGGTTTTCTCATGGCTCTCATTCTCCCTTATTCGCTCCCTCTCGTCACGGAGCCCGTTTGCGCGTGCTGCCGCAGCAGGTGAAGGATGGTGGCATGACCTCCACGCCTTCCGCTCCCTCCCCTGACAGCTCGGCGGGCTCTCACGAGCCGCTCGCCCTTCCGCTGGACGACGCCGACTGGCGCCGTCAGCTGACCCCCGATGAATACAGGGTGCTGCGCCAGGCGGGCACCGAGGCGCCGTTCACCGGCGAGTACTGGGACGCCACGACTGAGGGGGTCTACTGCTGCCGGGCCTGCGGGCTCGAGCTCTTCCGGTCTCACGCCAAGTTCAACGCCCACTGCGGCTGGCCGAGCTTCTTCGCCCCGCTCGCCGAGGACAGGGTGGAGTACATCAAAGACGTCTCCCTGGGGATGGAACGCGTGGAAGTGCGGTGCTCGCGCTGCCACTCGCACATGGGCCATGTCTTTGCGGGTGAGGGCTATGAGACGCCGACCGACCTGCGCTACTGCATCAACTCGATCAGCCTCCGCCTGGTGGAGCACGGCGACGCCCAGGAGTAAGCCACAGAATTTCTGATGCTCGACTGTTCTGCAGATCACATCCGGGGAGGCCCCCTCTACAGTCGTTCCCATGAGCACAGCAGTCCACACCACAGCCCCTGCCCCCGCCGCCCCTGAGCAGCGCGTGACACCGTCGACCCCCGCCTGGCTCGCCGCCAAAGAGGCGTGCTCCCGGATCGCGGAGCACCAGCAGAAGGACGGCTCTCTGGTCGAGGGAGCCCCGCGGGACGAGGTCGCGGAGCACGCGGCACGTCTCGCCGAGGCTCTCGAGGAGCTCTCGGGCATGCTCCCGCACGACTCGGAGTACC
>JAGLBH010000307.1:0-801 GCA_018260285.1 Arthrobacter sp.
GAGGTCGTTCAAGAGTCAAAGATCAAATTCAAGCTACAAAATTAGTTAAATTCAATTTAATTAGTTTTAACCTACAAAAAAAGAAAAACCAATATGAGATGAGCTTTTCAGCGTAAGTTTTTTATCTTGCCGGAGAACAGGAAGGAAAATGAAAGAAGAAGAAAACAAAGGTAAATGGAAAGTTAAATTTTTAAAAATTTTAATTTAATTTTTTTATTTTAGAAGCCATTTATCTAAGGCGAAAGAAACCGTCTTTAAGATCGCTTCAAAGAAGCGAGAGAGAGAGAGAGAGATGTAGAGAGTGAGATATGTAGAGAGAAAGAGAGAGAGAGATATGTAGAGAGAAAGAGAGAGAGATGTAGAGAGAAAGAGAGAGATATAGAGAGAGAGAGGGATGTAGAGAGAAAGGGGAGGGGATGTAGAGAGAGAGAGAGAGAGATGTAGAGAGAGAGATATAGAGAGAGATGTAGAGAGAGAGATATAGAGAGAGATGTGGAGAGAGATATATATATATAGAGAGAGATGTGGAGAGAGAGATATGTAGAGAGAGAGAGAGAGAGATATAGAGAGAGATGTGGAGAGAGAGAGATATATATAGAGAGAGATGTAGAGAGATATGTAGAGACAGATGTAGAGAGAAATGTAGAGAGAGATGTTGAGAGACAGATGTAGAGAGAGAGAGAGAGATGTAGAGAGAGATATAGAGAGAGATGTAGAGAGACAGATGTAGAAAGAGAGAGAGAGAGAGAGAGAGAGATGTAGAGAGAGATATAGAGAGAGATGTAGAGAGACAGATGTAGA
>JAGLBH010000307.1:811-1424 GCA_018260285.1 Arthrobacter sp.
GGTTTCTGGAGTTATGTCGTGTGCTCTTGAGATCTAGAGATTTAGAGAGAGAGAGATAGAGAGAGATTTATAGAGAGAGATTTAGATAGAGAGAGAGAGATAGAGAGAGAGTGAGAGAGATTTAGAGAGAGATATAGAGAGAGATGTAGTGAGAGAGAGAGAATGAGAGAGAGAGAAGAGAGAAAAATAAATATAATTTTGTGAAATTTTTTCAAATTCTCTTTTTTTACTTTTTAGTTCTTTAAAACTCTCCGGAGGCAAACTCACTGATTTATTTTTAAGTTCTAATGAAAACTTTAAAAAATAAAATAAAAAATAAAATTTTTTTCATCGCTTTTTTTGTTCTTCTTCTTCTTTCTCTCCCCCATCTTTCCACCGCCGTTTCTTAACCTTTTTTTCCTCCTCTTTGGACTCTCATTTTTTTCTCTCTCCTCTTTCACAGAAGTGGAAAGGAGTAAAGGGTTTTTCTCGTGTCGAAGAAATTTCAAAAAAAAATAAAAATAAAAATAAAATAAAATAAAAGGAAGAAAAAATGAGAAAAAAGGAAGAAAAAATGTAGAGGTAAATAGAGAGAGAGAGAGTGAGAGAGAGATGGAAAGTGAGAGAGAGAGAG
>JAGLBH010000308.1 GCA_018260285.1 Arthrobacter sp.
ACTGTGCTCCGTCCGCGCAAGGACGTGACCGACGACGCCCAGACCGGCGTTCTCCTGCTGGGGGCGCTTCTCCCCGGCCTGTTCCTGGCCCATCCCACTGCGCTGCTGGCCCTGCTCGCCCTGGCTGCGCCACTGGTCGTTCTGGCATACCGAGCCCGCCGGGTGTCGCGGGGAGCGTCCCCGTGGTGGATGCCGGAGCGCTCGTGGGCCGCGACTGGCGTGTTCGGATTCCTCGGGATCAGTCTCGTGGCCTGGATCGCTCTCCGCCCGCCGTGGACGGCAAGCACCTGGCTGCCCACTCGGACCATGCCCACCGCCATTGTGGAGGTGATCTTCGGGACCCCGACCACCCTCCATGGCGGGGTTTTCATGGGCGTGCTGACCGTCATGGGACTTGTCGCCATCCTGACGTCCCGCCGTGAAAGAGTGCTGGTGGTCCTCCTGGCGGTGGCCGGCGGACTCTATGCTGTCAGTGCCGCCTGGGAGCCGAGCGACCTGCGCACGTTCATCACGGGCAACTGGTACAACGACCATCATCGGCTGGCGGCGATCCTCCCGACGGCCTCGGCCCCCGTCGTCGTCATGGGTGCCGAGAGCCTTCTTCTGACAGCCCTCGCCGGGGTCCACAAGGGCCTCGCGAGGCTGGCTGAGCGGCGGGGCAGCGAGATGCACGCCTCGACAAGGGGAGCAGCTGCTGCCTTCACTGTTCTCATGCTTCTGTTCTCAGTGGTCTCCCTGCTGCAGGCGACAAGCATGGAGCATGAGCAGCGGAGGATTGAGCATCGGTACTCCTGGGAGCATCCGACGCTGCTGTCTCAGGATGAGCGCACGCTGCTGACGCGGCTGAGCAATCTGGTGCCCGAGGACAACGCGATCATCGCCAACACGCGCAACGGCGGATCGCTGGCCTACGCTCTGGGAGATCGCCCTGTGCTCAAGCCCCATATCCACGGGGCAGTCTCGCAAGACGCCCAATATCTGCTCGACCACTGGGGTGAAGCCGCCACGGATTCCGCCGTGTGCCGAATCGTCCGAGAGAAGAAAGCCTACTTCGCCCTCCACTTCGGGCCGCCCTATGTGTCTCAGAAGGACCAGGTGCTGCGAGGCACGGAAGACCTGGATCTCCGTGAGGGAGTTGAGCTCGTGGACTCCGTAGGGGAAGCAAAGCTCTACAGGGTCACGGTCTGCGACTAGTCCCCCGGGCAGTCGCTCACAGGGCTCACAGGACTCAGAGGGCTCGCAAGACCAGGGGCGAGCGGCTCCCCTGAGTGCGAGCGAGCATGCGCTGGATCCACAACTCGGCCGCCTTCTCCAGACCACGGCCGCCTTCAAGCCCGGACCCGCAGAAAAAGAGCCCAAGGTGTCCGTGGGCTGGAGAAGGCGGCCAAAATCTGGATCGGACCGGTGCGCGCAGCATCCGGCC
>JAGLBH010000309.1 GCA_018260285.1 Arthrobacter sp.
GGCGGGCGCGAAGGTGCCGATCTTCGCCGAGGACGGCACGGTGGTCGGCGAGGTCTCGGTGGGGTTCGAGCAGCAGGACCTGGCCCGGCAGTGGCTCCTCGACGCGCGCTGGGGTCTGGCGGCTGCCGCCCTCGCCGCAGGGGTCGGGGCCGCGGCGGCCATGATCCTCTCCCGCCGCCTGCACCGCCAGATTCTGGGGCTCGAGCCGGCCGAGATCGCCGCGATGGCCGCCGATCAGGAGGCCGTCCTCCACGGGGTCGACGAGGGCGTGATCGGGGTGGACCCGGACCTCATCGTGCGGGTGGCCAACCGCGCGGCCCGCGAGATGCTGCCCCTCGTGGCCCTCGACGAGCCGGCGGACGCCGAGCATCTGCCCGCCGAGCTCGTGGAGATGCTCGCTCTGGCCCGGACGCAGGACGGGGGCCCGCCTCCCGACGAGGCGTCCACCCGGACCGTGGTGGCCGGGGAGCGGGTGCTCGTCTGCACGGTTCGCCCCGTGCGGCGCCAGCGGGCAGACCTGGGCTTCGCCGTCGTCGTCCGGGACCGCACCCACGTGCAGACAATCAGCCGCGAGCTCGCGGACGCCCGCGCCCTGACGAGCGCGCTGAGGATCCAGCGGCACGAGTTCTCCAACCGGCTGCACACGATCGCGGGGCTCATCGACGCGGGAGCCGCGCACGAGGCCTCGGACTACGTGCGGGCCCTGACGAAGACGCGCAGGCTCGGCAGCGGGATCGCCGGGCTCGAGGCGGTGGCGGACGAGCGGCTGCGCTCCTTCATCTCGGTCAAGGCCGCCCAGGCCCACGAGAAGTCCGTCACTCTGCAGCTGAGCGATGAGTCCGCCATGCCCTCGCTCCTGAGCGGACAGGCGGCGCTGCAGGACACGGCCACAGTCCTCGGCAACCTCCTCGACAACGCCGTGCGGGCCGCGCTCGCGGGGGGATCGACGACGCCGGCCGTGCTCGTGGACCTCGTGGACCACGAGGGAGCCCTCCACGTGGCCGTGACCGACACGGGCGCCGGCTTCACAGACCCCGAGCGGGCCTTCGACCTCGGCTACTCGTCCCTGCCGGGAGCGGACCCGGAGGCGGGCGGGCACGGGATCGGGCTGCCCCTCGCGCGCAGGATCGCCCGGGCCCGCGGGGGCGAGGCCTGGATCGGCTCAGCCCGCGGCAGCCAGCAGTGGAGCGGGGCCACCGTGTGCGCGCGGCTGCCCGGCGTCCTCTCCCCCGAGACTCCCTCACCCGATGCGCCCTGAAAGGCAGACATGATCC
>JAGLBH010000030.1 GCA_018260285.1 Arthrobacter sp.
CGATCCCGTGGGCTGCTTCCCCCGCTGGCCGCGCTTGGCCGCGTTGAGATGGGCCTGCATGGCGGCGGGGTCCACGCTCGCGGCGATGGCCGTGCGGACCTGCGGCGCGAGGCGGTCCTGGAGGCCCTGAAGGTCCAGCGACTCCTCGAGCATCTCCCCGCGGGCGTTGAGCACCCGATAGGTCATGCGAAGGTGTGCGGGAATCGTCTCCCAGCCGAAGGCGTCCGGGGAGACGACGTGCCCCTTGAGACGCCGCAGCGTGAGCGCCAGCGACTCGGCGAGGTCGTCCTGCGCCGGGTCGAAGTCCTCCGAGAGGCGGGCGAGCGCCTGCCGGGCCACGTCGGGGGCCGGGACGAAGTGCTTGCGGTCCGCCTTGGGCAGGGACTTGATGAGGGCGGTGACGAGCTCCTCCCTCAGGCCCGGGATGAGCCACCGGAAGGGACGCTCGGTGAGCTGGTTGAGAATGACGACGGGCACGTGGACCGTCACGCCGTCCGCCGGGTTGGGTGCCGCCCCGGGGGCGACCGGGTGGAAGACGTAGCTGAGGTCCAGGTCCACCGAGCCCCAGGGCCAGGTCTTGGGGAAGTCGGCCTCGTTGAGCTCGTCGGCCGCGTCGCTCGCCGCGAAGTCCCGGTCGAGGTTGAGCAGCTCGGGGTCCGTGCGGGAGGCCTGCTTCCACCAGGAGTCGAAGTGCCGCTGGGAGACGACCTTCGGCCCGATCCGCTCGTCGTAGAAGGCGAAGAGCGCCTCGTCGTCGATCTTGAGGTCGGCCCGGCGGGAGCGGGTCTCGAGGTCCTCGAGATCGGCGAGGATCGCCTTGTTGTGGTGGAAGAACTTGTGGTGCGTCTGCCAGTCGCCCTCGACGAGCGCGTGGCGGATGAAGAGGTCACGGGCCACGACGGGCTGGACGGTGCCGAAGTTGATGCGGCGCTGGGCCACGAGGGTCACCCCGTAGATCGTGACCTTCTCATAGGCCATGACGGCGCCCTGCTTGCGGGACCAGTGCGGCTCGGAGTACTGGCGCTTGACGAGGTGCGGCGCGATTTCCTCGACCCACTCGGGCTTGATCTGCGCCGCGGTGCGAGCCCAGAGGCGGCTCGTCTCCACGAGCTCGGCGGCCATGACGAACTCGGGCTTCTTCTTGAAGAGCGCGCTGCCGGGGAAGACGTTGAAGCGGATGCCGCGGGCGCCCGCGTAGTCTCGCTTGGAGTCGTCCCAGACGCCGATCTGGCCCAGGAGGCCCACGAGCATGGACTGGTGAATCGCGTCCTCGCGCCCGGCGGCGTCGATGGGCCCGGCCGGCACGCTGAGCTTGATCTGCCGCAGGATCTTGTGGAGCTGGCTCACGAGATCCTGCCATTCGCGAACGCGGAGGTAGTTGATGTGCTCCGACTTGCAGAGGCGGCGGAAGGCGCTCGAGGAGAGCTCGTCCTGCTTCTCCTGGAGGTAGGTCCAGAGGTTGAGAATGCCCATGAAGTCGGACTTCTCGTCGATGAATCGCCTGTGGAGCGCGGTGGCCTTCTCCTTGAGCTTCTCGTCCTGGCTCGGGCGCTCGCGGGGGTCCTGGATGGAGAGGGCGGCCGTCAGCACCGCCACTTCCCGCAGCGCTCCGCGCGTGTGCGCCTCGATGACCATGCGGCCGAGCCGCGGGTCCAGCGGGATGCGGGAGAGCTGCCGACCGAGCGGGGTGAGCTCGCCCGAGGGCTGGAGCGCGCCGAGCTCGGTGAGCAGGGCCACGCCGTCGGAGATCGCCCGGGAGGCGGGCGGCTGGACGAACGGAAAGGCCGCGACCTCGCGGGCTCCGCGGGCGACGCCGACGCTGGCCATCTGGAGGATGACCGCCGCGAGGTTCGTGCGGAGGATCTCCGGGTCCGTGAACTCGGGGCGGGAGGCGAAGTCCTCTTCGGAGTACAGGCGAATCGCGATGCCGTCGCTCACACGGCCCGACCGGCCCGAGCGCTGGTTGGCGCTTGCCTGGCTGATGCGCTCGATCGGCAGGCGCTGGACCTTGGTCCTGGGGGAGTAGCGGGAGATGCGGGCCGTGCCCGTGTCGATGACGTACTTGATGCCCGGCACCGTGAGGGAGGTCTCCGCGACGTTGGTCGCCAGGATGATGCGCGGCTTGCCGGAGGGCTTGAAGATCTGGGACTGCTCGGCGAGGGAGAGGCGCGCGTAGAGCGGCAGCACCTGGGTGCCCGCGAGGCGGCGGCTGCGCTCGATGTGCCCCTCGAGCATCTGGGCAGCCTCGCGGATCTCCCGCTCGCCCGAGAAGAAGATGAGGATATCGCCCGGGGCCTCCTGGGAGAGCTCGTCGACGGCGTCGCGCACGCCCTCGAGCGGGTCGCGGTCGTCTTCGAGCTCGTCGTCAAGCTCCTCGTCCTGATCGGCGACGAGCGGCCGGTACCGGATCTCCACGGGGAAGGTGCGCCCCGAGACCTCGATGATGGGAGCGGGAGTCGGGTTTCCGCCGTCGTCCTTGACCTCGGAAGCGAAGTGGGCGGCGAAGCGCTCCGGGTCGATCGTCGCGGAGGTGATGACGAGCTTGAGGTCCGGCCGCTGGGTGAGGATGCGGCGGAGGTAGCCCAGGAGGAAGTCGATGTTGAGGCTGCGCTCGTGGGCCTCGTCGATGATGATGGCGCCGTAGCGGGAAAGCAGGGGGTCGTGCTGGATCTCGGCGAGGAGGATGCCGTCGGTCATGAGCTTGATGCGCGTCTCGCGCGTGGACTCGTCCGTGAAGCGCACCTGGTAGCCGATGGTCTGGCCCAGCTTCTCGCCGAGCTCGTCCGCGATGCGCTCTGCGACGGAGCGGGCGGCGATCCGTCGGGGCTGCGTGTGCCCGATGATGCGCGGCTTGCCGTTCGCCCCCGGCTCCGCAAGACCCAGCTCGAGGAGCATCTTCGGCAGCTGCGTGGTCTTGCCGGATCCGGTCTCGCCCGCGACGATGACGACCTGGTTCTCGCGAATGGCCTTCATGATGTCGTCGCGGCGCTGGGAGACGGGCAGGGAGGCGGGGTATGTGATGTTCATGGTTGATCCCGAGTCTACCGAGGAGGAGCGGGGCAGCGCTGAGGAACGGGCGGATGCAGCGAGCAGGGCGCCGCACCTGATGCGAAAAGCCCCCGCCCGGCCAGTGCTGACACTGGCGGGGCGGGGGCTTCTTTCGTGCCCGCGATAGGATTCGAACCTACGGCCTTCTGCTCCGGAGGCAGACGCTCTATCCCCTGAGCTACGCGGGCGGGGGCATCACAGATGCACACATGAGCCTAGCAGGATTGGGCAGGGAAGTAATAACCGGCGTCGCCACCCGCCTAGAATAGGGATCGTGACTCCAGAACAGCTTGCCTCCGCCCTGACCTCCGCTCTCCAGTCCTCCCACGCAGCCGGTGACTTCACCCTGCCGGAGGGAAACGAGATCCCCGCAGTCACGGTGGAGCGACCGAAATCCCGCGACCACGGGGACTGGGCCACCAACATCGCCATGCAGCTCGGCAAGAAGGCGGGCATGAGCCCCCGCGCGTTCGCCGAGCTCCTCGTGACCCGCTTCGAGACGATCGAAGGGGTCTCCTCTGTGGAGATCGCCGGCCCCGGGTTCATTAACCTCCGCCTGGACGCCGCCTCCACCGGCCAGCTGGCTCTCGCCATCGTCGAGGCGGGGGAGGCCTACGGACGGAACGAGGCCCTCGCAGGCCAGGTCATCAACGTCGAGTTCGTCTCCGCGAACCCCACGGGCCCGCTGCACATCGGCCACACGCGCTGGGCAGCCCTCGGCGACGCCCTCGGCCGCGTCCTCTCCGCCGCAGGCGCAGAGGTCACCCGCGAGTACTACATCAACGACGCCGGCAGCCAGATGAACGTCTTCGCCTCCTCCATCCTCGCCCGCCTCAAGGGCCAGGACGTGCCCGAGGGCGGCTACCCCGGCGCCTACGTTCAGGAGCTGGCCGATCAGATCAAGGCCAGCCACCCCGCCGTCCTCGAGCTGACGGACGAGGCCGCCCTGCCCGTGCTTCGCGCCGAGGGCTACGAGCTGCAGATGAAGGACATCAAGGACACCCTCGCGGACTTCAACGTCACCTTCGACACGTACTTCAGCGAGTCCGTCCTCCACGACACCGGGGCGATCGACCAGGCCGTTGCCCGCCTCCGCGAGCAGGGACACGTGTACGACGCCGACGGCGCCGTCTGGCTGAAGACCACCGACTTCACGGATGACAAGGACCGCGTTCTCATCCGCGCCAACGGCGAGCCCACCTACTTCGCCGCCGATGCCGCGTACTACCTCTCCAAGAAGGACCGCGGCTACGACCAGAAGATCTACCTCCTCGGCGCGGACCACCACGGCTACATCGGCCGCCTCAAGGCCATCTCCTCCGCCGCGGGCGACGACGCGAGCCGCAACATCGAGATCCTCATCGGCCAGCTCATCAGCGTCAACGGGGCCCGCCTGTCCAAGCGCGCCGGCAACATCATCGAGCTCAAGGACCTCGTCGAGTGGCTCGGCACGGATGCCCTCCGCTACTCGCTCGCCCGGTTCCCGGCAGACTCGCCCATGACGATCGACCCGGAGATCCTGCGCTCGCGGACCAACGACAACCCGGTCTTCTACGTGCAGTACGCCCACGCGCGCTCCTGCTCGGCGACGGCGAAGGCCGAGGCCGCCGGCGTCACGCGCTCGAACTTCGACCCGGCCCAGCTCGACTCCGCCGGGGACGAGGCCCTCCTCGCAACGCTCAGCCAGTTCCCGGCCGTCGTGGCCGAGGCGGCCCAGTTCCGCGAGCCGCACCGCGTGGCCCGCTATCTTGAGACCCTCGCGGGCACGTACCACTCGTGGTACGCGGACAACCGCATCGCGCCGCGGGCGGACGAGTCGATCGAGGCCTCCCACCATGCGCGCCGCTACCTCAACGACGCCACGACGCAGGTTCTGGCCAACGGCCTGGCGCTCCTCGGCGTCTCTGCCCCGGAAAAGATGTGAGTCCTGTGACCCCAGCCCAGCCGCACCCCCTGGCCCCCGAGTGGCTCTCGCTCCCTGAGGACGCCAACGCGCTGAGGCCCGACGAATGGGCGTCGGACGTCCAGCGCGGCGAGGACGGCGAGCTGACCGTGGCCGGCGTCGGCGTCCGGGCCCTGGCGGAGGAGTTCGGCACGCCGCTCTTCGTCATGAGCGAGGCCGACTTCCGCCTGCGCGCCCGCACCTTCCGCGAGGCCTTCTCCCAGGCCTTCCGGGAGATCGGCACCGAGGCGGACGTGTTCTACGCGGGCAAGGCGTTCCTCTGCACCTCCGTGGTGCGCTGGGCCGCTGAGGAGGGCCTCAACCTCGACACGTGCTCGGCGGGGGAGATGCTCGTGGGCCAGCGCGGCGGCATGCCGGGGGAGCGCATGGGTCTGCACGGCAACAACAAGTCCCGCGCGGAGATCGCCCGCGCTCTGGACTTCGGCCTGTCCCGCATCGTCACGGACTCCCTCGCGGAGCTCGCGCTCGTGGAGGAGGTCGCCGCGTCCAAGGGCGTCACGGCCCCCGTCATGCTGCGCCTCAAGCCCGGCGTCCACGCGCACACCCACGAGGCGATCTCCACGGCCCACGAGGACCAGAAGTTCGGCCTGTCCATGGTGGCCGAGGACGGCGACCGGCGGAGCGAGGCCCATGAGGCCGCCGCCCGGGCCCACGCGAGCGAGCACCTGGAGCTCCTGGGGGTCCACGCCCATGTGGGCTCCCAGATCTTCGAGCCCACGGGCTTCGAGCTCACCGCAGAGAAGCTCCTGACCTTCCTCGGCGAGTTCCGCGACGAGCACGGCGTCGAGCTGCCCGAGCTCGACCTCGGCGGCGGCTACGGCATCGCCTACACCGAGGCCGACGCCCCCAAGGCCGCCCTGGATCTGGCCCGCGCGAGCGCCGCCGTCGTCCAGCGCGTCTGCTCTGCGCTGAGCCTCACCGTGCCCCGCATCTCGATCGAGCCGGGGCGCGCGATCGTGGGAAGCACGACCTTCACTCTCTACGAGGCCGGGACCATCAAGGACGTGAGGGTCGACGACGCCGGCCGCTCGGCGCTGCGCCGCTATGTCGCGGTGGACGGCGGCATGAGCGACAACCCGCGCCCGGTGCTCTACGACGCGGACTACAGCGCCGTGCTGGCGAGCCGCTCGTCTCAGGATGCGGGCATGCTGAGCCGCGTTGTTGGCAAACACTGCGAGTCCGGCGACATAGTGGTGAAAGACGTCTATCTGCCTGCCGATGTGCGGGCCGGGGACCTTCTGGCAGTGCCTGGCACCGGCGCCTACTGCTGGGCGCTGTCGAGCAACTACAACTACCTGACGCGCCCCGCTGTGGCAGCTGTGGCGGATGGGCGGGCGCGCCTCATTGTGCGCCGCGAGACGGAAGAGGATCTTCTCTCCCGCGATCTCGGCTGAGGCCGGCGCCGCCCTGCCTGCACGACCCCCCTGTGAAGAAAGTTGGACATGGTCACTTCGGTCAAATCCCTCGGTGTTGCTCTCCTGGGCTGCGGAACGGTCGGGGGTGAAGTCGCCCGCATTCTGACGCAGGACGCGGAGGAGCTCACCTCTCGCTGCGGGGCGCGCCTGGAGCTCATCGGCGTCGGCGTCCGGGACACGGCCGCGGACCGCGGCCCCCACGTTGACCGGAGCCTCATCACGGATGACCTCGCCGGTCTCGTGGAGCGGGCGGATGTGGTCATCGAGCTCATGGGCGGCCTCGAGCCTGCCGGCTCTCTCATCGAGTCTGCCCTTCGGGCGGGAAAGACCGTCATCTCCGCGAACAAGGCGCTCATCGCGGAGCGGCTGGCCGAGCTCTCGACCGCCGCGGCCGAGTCCAGGGTGCAGTTCTCCTACGAGGCCGCCGTCGCCGGAGCCATCCCCATTCTTCGCCCCATCCGGGACTCCCTCGCCGGGGACCGGATCACCTCCGTCATGGGCATCGTCAACGGCACGACCAACTACATTCTCGACGCGATGGACTCCACGGGAGCCTCCTTCGAGGATGCCCTCGCCAAGGCTCAGGAGCTCGGCTACGCCGAGGCTGACCCCACGGCAGACGTCGAGGGGCACGACGCCGCCGCCAAGGCCGCGATCCTGGCCTCGCTCAGCCTGCACACGGCGTTCCCGCTCTCCGAGGTGTACACCGAGGGGATCACCCGGGTCACGGCGGAGGACATCGCCTCGGCCCGCGCGGCAGGGTACGTCATCAAGTTCCTCGCGATCGTCGAGCGCGTGGAGAAGGACGGCGAGGACTTCGCCGCGGTGCGCGTTCACCCCACGCTGCTGCCGGACACCCACCCGCTGGCCTCCGTGCGCGGCGCGTACAACGCCGTCTACGTCGAGGCGGAGAACGCCGGGTCGCTCATGTTCATGGGCCAGGGCGCCGGCGGGGCTCCGACGGCCTCGGCCGTCATGGGGGACGTCATCTCGTCGGTGCGCCGCGTCGTCGCCGGAGGCCCGGGCCGCACGGAGACGCCCACGTGCGTCGTCACGTCCCTGCCCCACTCCCTCGCGGAGACCCGCTATTCCATCGCCGTGACGGTCGAGGACCGCCCGGGCGTGCTCGAGCAGATCGCCCGCGTCTTCTCGACGCACAGCCAGTCGATCGAGTCGATGAGCCAGTCGCTCGTCACGGACGGCGAAGGATCCGGAGCCGCCGTGCTGCGGATCATCACCCATACCGGCGCCGAGGGCGACCTGCGGGCCACGGTGGAGGACATCCACTCGCTGCCCGCCGTCATCCGCAAGCCCACATTCATGCGCGTAGGAGGAAACTGACCATGGCACACGTCTGGCGCGGAGTGATCCGCGAGTATTTCGATCGGCTCCCGGTCACGGAGTCCACCCGCATCATCACGCTGGGGGAGGGCGGCACCCCGCTCATCGAGGCGCCCAAGCTCTCGGAGCACACGGGCAACCGGGTCTTCCTCAAGTTCGAGGGCATGAACCCCACGGGCTCCTTCAAGGACCGCGGCATGACGATGGCCATGACGAGCGCCGTGGAGAACGGGGCCAAGGCCGTGGTCTGCGCGTCGACGGGCAACACGTCCGCCGCGGCGGCCGCGTATGCCGCCCAGGCCGGCATCACGTGCGCTGTCCTCGTGCCGAACGGCAAGATCTCCCTCGGCAAGATGTCCCAGGCCATCGCGCACGGAGCGCAGCTCATCCAGGTGGAGGGCAACTTCGACGACTGCCTGACGATCGCCCGCAAGCTCTCCGAGAACTACCCGGCGTACCTCGTCAACTCCGTCAACCCGGCCCGCATCGAGGGGCAGAAGACCGCGTCCTTCGAGGTCGTCGACCTCCTCGGGGACGCGCCGGACTACCACTTCCTCCCCGTCGGCAACGCGGGCAACATCACGGCCTACTGGAAGGGCTACAAGGAGTACGCGCAGGAGTACACGACGCGCTCCGGCGAGGTCCTTCCCGCCGTCTCCACGAAGCTGCCCAAGATGATGGGCTTCCAGGCCGCGGGCGCCGCACCCCTCGTGGCAGGCCACCCGATCACCGAGCCAGAGACGATCGCCACGGCGATCCGCATCGGCAACCCGGCCACGTGGGGCGGGGCCATCGACGCGCGGGACGAGTCCGGCGGACTCATCGACTCCGTGACGGACGAGGAGATCCTCGAGGCCCACCGCTGGCTCTCCTCGAAGGAGGGCGTGTTCGTCGAGCCCGCCTCCGCCGCGGGCGTGGCCGGCCTCCTCAAGCTGCACGCAGCGGGCCAGGGCCCGGTGGACTCCACGGTCGTCATCACGGTCACGGGCCACGGCCTCAAGGACCCCCAGTGGGCGCTCAAGTCCGCGGACGGCTCGGACGTCGAGCCCACGGTCGTCGAGAACGACGTCGTCCAGGTCGCCTCGGCCCTCGGCCTGGCCTAGGGGCAGCCTCTCGTGAGCTCTCTTGACGCCTCTGCTGACCCGCTTCTCCTCGGCCGTCCCGTCACGGTGTCCGTCCCGGCGACGAGCGCCAACCTGGGCCCGGGCTTCGACTCCCTGGGCCTCGCGCTCGAGCTGCGGGACCGCGTCACCGCGCGCGTGGACGCTGCCGGGGACGACGACGCCGGGGCCCGCGTGGCCATTCGCGGCTTCGGGGAGGACACGCTGCCTCGGGACGAGTCCCATCTCATCGTGCGCCTCATCCTCGACCTCTGGGCCTCACGGGGCGTGAGCGCCGAGGGCCTGCGGGTCAGCCTGGACGCGGAGAACGTCATCCCCCATGCTCGCGGCCTGGGGTCATCCGCTGCGGCGATCATCACGGGCCTCATGCTCGGCAACGAGCTGCTGGCGGAGGAGCTCCGCCTCAGCCAGGACGACCTCTTCCAATGGGGCAGCCGCCTCGAGGGGCACCCGGACAACATCGCCCCGGCCGTCTTCGGCCAGTTCACGGCCTCCTGGCTGGACGAGGGGGAGGACCCGACGGCGCCCGACGCCCGCTTCGCCACCCTCGTCAGGCCGGTTCACCCCGACGTGCGCGCCGTCGTCGGCATCCCCGCGTTCGAGGTGAAGACGGAGGCAGTGCGCCGCGCGCTGCCCGCAGAGGTGCCCCACTCCACGGCCGCCGCGAACTCGGGGCGGGCCGCTCTCCTGGGGCTTGCTCTGACGAGCGCGCCGGAGCACCTTCTCGCGGCGACCCGGGACTACCTGCACCAGGACGCTCGCGCGGAGGCCATGCGGCCTGCGTACGAGAGCGTCATGGAGCTGCGCTCCGTAGGGGTCCCCGCCTTCATCTCGGGAGCGGGTCCCACGGTGGTTGCTCTGGCCCGAAACGAGGACGAGCTCGGCAATGCTGTGGATGTCTTCTCCCGGCGTGGTTTCCTCGTCAAAACGCCTGAGTTCGCGCAGGACGGTGCTAGGGTTGAACTGTAGCGAACGGGATTATCTGGATTTTTCCTCCCCGTTCCACAGGTCCGGCCTGACGTACGTTCCAAGTCTTGAGCCGTGACTGGTCTGATCCGCTGATCTGAGCAGCGGTCCACCCCGTCTCTTGAAGTCGCTGTTCGGCGCCTGAGAGCGTGGATCGCCTCGGCGCACAGCCCCAGCCCAGGAGCACACTCCCGATGAGTTCGTCAGCGAACCCGAGAATTTTCTTTCGAATCGCCTGAAGCTTCACCGCTCTGCCCGTCTGCGGCAGGTGCAGCTCAGCCTTTTTGAAGTCACAGACACGCGCCCCGCGCTCACGCGGGGGCGCCCGACGAGGGGGAAGGATCCTTCGTGACCGAATCCACCGACCTGACTGCAGGGACGGAATCGACAGCCCCAGCACGCTCCAACGCCAGTTCAGGCCTCGCGAGCCTCAAGCTCGCTCAGCTTCAGAACCTGGCCGCCCAGCTGGGCATCACCGGGGCCAAGCGTCTCCGCAAGTCCGACCTGGTGACCGCTATTCAGGATCACCAGCGCGGCTCCGCGATCGTCCAGAAGGATGAGGCGGCTTCCACTCAGCGTGACGCAGCCGCACCGGCTCAGAAGGCCGCCGAGACTGAGAGCGAAGCGCCTCAGGAGAAGAAGCCGGCTCGCACCCGGACGCGCACGACCTCCCGCACCTCCCCTGTGGAAGCCGCTCAGCCGGCTGAGGCGGAGAAGCAGGCCGATGCGTCGCAGGGCGGCGAGTCCGCGGGCCGCCAGGCCCAGGCAGACGAGGCCGCAGCGGAGGGCGCCGAGGCGGCGACCCGTCGCGGCCGCACTCGCCGCCGCGCAGGCGCAGCCGAGGGCTCTCCCGAGTCCCAGCCTGCCGCCGAGGCGAAGAGCGCCCCCGAGGCCGCAGAGGCTTCCGCGACCGAGGACGCTTCCGCACAGAACTCTGCGCAGGGCGCAGGCGAGAACTCCGACAGCCAGGACTCCGAGAACGAGCGCCCCAGCCGGAACCGCCGCAACCGCGGCCGCCGCAACGGCCGTGACGGGGCAGAGGGGGAGACCTCCTCTGACCGCCAGCAGGGCGACCGCGCCCAGAATGACCGAGCACAGAGCGATCGCTCCGACCGCCAGGACCGCGCTGAGCGCCAGGACCGCGCTGAGCGCAGCGCCAGCCGCAGCGAGCGCGGGGGCCAGCGCGACGACCGCCAGCGTGATGACAGCGAGAGCGACGGCGACCGCCGCTCGCGCCGCAGCCGCCGCGACCGCAACCGCAATGACCGCTCGGACCGCCAGGACCGTCAGGATCGCCGCCGCCGGGGCAGCCAGCCCGAGGTCGACGACACGGAGCTGACCGAGGACGACGTGCTTCTGCCCGTGGCAGGCATCCTCGACGTCCTGGACAACTACGCATTCGTCCGCACGTCCGGCTACCTTCCCGGCCCGAAGGACGTCTACGTGACGCTCCAGCAGGTCAAGAAGTACAACATGCGCAAGGGCGACGCCGTCGTCGGCGCTGTCCGCGCCCCCCGCGACGGTGAAGAGCAGAGCCGCGGCAACTCGCCCCGGGCCAAGTTCAACGCCCTTCTCCGCGTCTCCACGATCAACGGACGCCCGGCTGAGAGCAACCAGGATCGCGTCGACTTCAGCAAGCTCGTGCCGCTCTACCCCTCGGAGCGCCTGCGCCTCGAGACGGAGCCCAAGAAGGTCGGCACGCGCATCATCGACCTCGTCGCCCCGATCGGCAAGGGCCAGCGCGGCCTCATCGTCTCCCCGCCCAAGGCCGGCAAGACGATGGTGCTCCAGTCCATCGCCAACGCGATCACGACGAACAACCCTGAGGTCCACCTCATGATGGTCCTCGTGGACGAGCGCCCTGAGGAAGTCACCGACATGCAGCGCTCGGTCAAGGGCGAGGTCATCGCCTCGACCTTCGACCGCCCGGCGGACGACCACACGACCGTGGCCGAGCTGGCCATCGAGCGTGCCAAGCGCCTCGTGGAGATGGGCAAGGACGTCGTCGTCCTCCTCGACTCCATGACCCGCCTGGGCCGCGCGTACAACCTGGCCGCACCGGCGTCGGGACGCATCCTCTCCGGCGGCGTGGACTCGGCGGCGCTCTACCCGCCGAAGCGCTTCTTCGGCGCCGCCCGCAACATCGAGAACGGCGGCTCGCTGACCATTCTCGCCACGGCCCTCGTGGAGACCGGGTCCAAGATGGACGAGGTCATCTTCGAGGAGTTCAAGGGCACGGGCAACATGGAGCTGCGCCTCTCCCGCCACCTCGCGGACAAGCGGATCTTCCCGGCGGTGGACGTCAACGCGTCCGGCACCCGCCGCGAGGAGAACCTCATGTCCAGCGAAGAGGTCAAGATCATGTGGAAGCTCCGCCGGGTTCTCTCCGGCCTGGACACCCAGCAGGCTCTCGAGCTGCTGACCAGCCGCATCCGCGAGACGAACTCCAACATCGAGTTCCTCATGCAGGTCCAGAAGACGACCCTGGGCGTCAAGTCCGACGACGACTAGCCTCCCCGACTGCGCCCGTCTGCCCGACCGGCTCTCCTGACAGCGTCCTTGCGACGCGGGAGAGCCGCCGGGCGGCGGGCGCCGTCATTCCCCCTGTTTGAAGAGACCCTCCCCGTGAACTGAGGACCCATGTTCGAATCCATCAAGAGCCTGCTCGACGAGCACGCTGACCTGCAGGTCCGCCTCTCCGACCCGGCGGTCCATGCGGACGCCGGCCTGGCCAAGAAGCTCGGCCGCCGCTATGCCCAGCTCTCCGGCATCGTCGAGGCGCACACCCGGTACACCCAGCTCAACGAGGACCTCGGCACGACGCGCGAGTTCGCCTCGGAGGATCCCGAGCTCGCCGCCGAGATCCCCCAGCTGGAGAAGGACCTCGAGGAGGCTGCGGAGAAGCTGCGCCGTCTGCTCATCCCGCGCGATCCCAACGACGCCCGCGACGTCATCATCGAGGTCAAGGGCGGCGAAGGCGGCGACGAGGCTGCCCTCTTCGCCGGGGACCTCCTGCGCATGTACGAGCGCTACGCGAACTCCCGCGGCTGGAAGACGGAGATCATCTCCGCCACCGAGTCCGACCAGGGCGGCTACAAGGACGTCCAGATGGCCGTCCACGGCAAGTCCAACGACCCCGCTGAGGGCGTCTACGCGTCGCTCAAGTTCGAGGGCGGCGTGCACCGCGTCCAGCGCGTGCCCGTCACGGAGTCTCAGGGTCGCATCCACACGTCGGCCGCGGGCGTCCTCGTGCTCCCTGAGGTGGACGAGCCGAACGAGGTCGAGATCCACCAGAACGACCTGAAGATCGACGTCTACCGCTCCTCGGGCCCGGGCGGCCAGTCCGTCAACACGACCGACTCCGCCGTCCGCATCACGCACCTTCCCACGGGCATCGTCGTGGCCATGCAGAACGAGAAGTCTCAGCTGCAGAACAGGGAAGCGGCCATGCGCGTGCTGCGCTCCCGCATCCTCGCTCACCAGCAGGAGCAGATCGACGCCGAGAACGCCGCTCAGCGCAAGTCGCAGATCCGCACGATGGACCGCTCCGAGCGCATCCGCACGTACAACTTCCCGGAGAACCGCATCGCAGACCACCGGACGGGGTACAAGGCGTACAACCTCGACGCGGTCCTCAACGGCGATCTCTCGGCGGTCATCCAGTCCTGCATCGAGGCCGACGAGGCCAGCCGCCTCGAAGCCCTCGGCGAGAACACCAGCGAGGGCTAGTCT
>JAGLBH010000310.1 GCA_018260285.1 Arthrobacter sp.
AGGTTTCGCCTTTTTAAGCGTTTCAACGGAACCGATAGAATCGCGCGATCGCCTTAAACGCTGCGAAATCAATCAATCAATCAATCAATCAATCAATTGAAACTTCAAAAACATTCGATTTCCAGAGAGGGATTTTCGCGACGGAAGACATTCAAGAAAAACGAGCGCCATTTTGATTTCCTCCCTTCCTTCCTTTGGGGCAAATCAAAGGAATTGAATGAAATTGGATTCGTCGAAACCGGAAACGAGAGGGCGCAATTGTGAAAATGTCAGGTTGGGCCGAAAGAGGGGCAAAAGATTAACTTCCGCAGGGGGGAGGAGGGGGGGAAAGGCAAATTTTCACCGGAAGCGTGAAATTCGTGGCACCAGACGAAAGCCTTTCCTTTCCGGCAGACCTTAAACGGTTTTAAAAGCGAAAGGATTTCCAGGACTTTCTGGAATTGTCGATTTGCCTGATTTCTTTTTTTTTTTAATTGGCAATCTGTCGATCGGACCGATCGATTTTTCACCTTCCTTCCTTCCTGCCTGCCTGCCTGCCTGCCTGCCTGGCCCTTTGAGCACACGCACGTACACGCACACGCACCGATTCGCACTTTGACCCTTACCAGATGCTCGGCCCGAGGACACTCTTCGGGGTACCACCGGAGGCGACCGCCGATTCACTGCTACGAAAAGAAATTTTTTTTTGTTTTGGTTCTACGTCCATGGCAACGCCGGCTTACTTCTTCCCTCTTTCCCCTTTCCCCCTTTATTTCCCTCCCTCTACCTCCCCTCCTTCTTTTCTCTTTATTTCCCTCCCTCTGCCTCCCCTCCTTCTTTCCTCTTTATTTCCCTCCCTCCACCTCCCCTTCCCCCTTTATTTCTCTCCCTTCACCTCCCCTTCCTCCTTTATTTCTCTCCTTCTACCTCCCCTTCCCCCTTTCTCTCTTTCCCCTTCTCTTCCTTCATTTCCCTCCCCCTTCTTCCTCTCTTGCCCCTTCCCTTCCTTCATTTCCCACCTTCTTCTTCCTCCTTTCCCCCTTCCCTTCCTTCATTTCCCACCTTCTTCTTCCTCCCTTCCCCCTTCCCTTCCTTCATTTCCCTCCTTCTTCTTCCTCCCTTCCCCCTTCCCCTTCTTCATTTTCCACCTTCTTCTTCCTCCCTTCCCCCTTCCCTTCCTTCATTTCCCACCTTCTTCTTCCTCCCTTCCCCCTTCCCTTCCTTCATTTCCCACCTTCTTCTTCCTCCCTTCCCCCTTCCCTTC
>JAGLBH010000311.1 GCA_018260285.1 Arthrobacter sp.
CATCTTTTTCAATTTCAAAGAAACCAAGCTTTTATCTGATTTTCTTTTCGTGGAGGAATATAAAGATCCCGTTCTTTGTACCATGCCGTTTGTATAAACGGATTAAATTCTTCCCCCCTCTCTCCCTCTCTCTCTAAATCTCTCTTTTTCTCTAAATTTCTCTCTAAATTTTTCTCTCTCTCTCTCTCTAAATCTCTCTTTTTCTCTAAATTTCTCTCTAAATTTTTCTCTCTCTCTCTCTCTCTCTCTCTCTCTAAATTTCTCTCTCTCTCTCTCTTTCTAAATCTCTCTCACTAAATCTTTCTAAATCTCTCTCTGTCTAAATCTTTCTCTCTCTCTCTAAATCTCTCTTTTTCTCTAAATTTCTCTCTAAATTTTTCTCTCTCTTTCTAAATCTCTCTCTCTCTCTAAATCTTTCTAAATCTCTCTCTGTCTAAATCTTTCTCTCTCTCTCTCTCTCTAAATCTTTCTCTCTCTCATTCTAAATCTCTCTATCTCTAAATATCTCTCTCTCTCTAAATCTCTCTCTCTCTCTCTCTAAATCTCTCTCTCTCACTCTCTAAATCTCTCTATCTATCTCTCTCTCTATATCTCTCTCTATCTCTCTAAATCTCTATCTCTCTCTATATTTCTCTCTCTCTATTTCTTTCTCTCTCTCTCTCTCTCTCTCTCTCTAAATCTCTCTTTTTCTAAATCTCTCTCTCTCTTTCTAAATCTCTCTCTAAATCTTTCTTTCTCTCTCTTTCTCTTTCTAAATCTCTCTCTCTCTCTAAATCTTTCTCTCTCTTTTTCTAAATCTCTCTCTCTTTTTCTAAATCTCTCTCTCTTTCTAAATCTCACTCTCTTTCTAAATCTTTCTCTCTCTTTTTCTAAATCTCTCTCTTTCTAAATCTCTCTCTCTCTCTTTCTAAATCTCTCTCTCTCTCTAAATCTCTCTCTCTCTCTCTCTTTCTAAATCTCTCTCTCTCTCTCTCTAAATCTTTCTCTCTCTTTTTCTAAATCTCTCTCTCTCTAAATTTTTCTCTCTTTCCAAATCTCTCTCTCTCTCTCTAAATTTTTCTCTCTTTCCAAATCTCTCTCTCTCTCTAAATTTTTCTCCCTTTCCAAATCTCTCTCTCTCTCTAAATCTTTTTTTTCTTCTTCTTTCTATTCTTCTTTCTCTTATTCTTTCTCTTCTTCTTTCTATTCTTCTTTCTCTTA
>JAGLBH010000312.1 GCA_018260285.1 Arthrobacter sp.
CATCCGTGAGCTCGCGGCCCTGGGTGCCGCGGTACTTGGACTTGCGCCACGTGCCGAGGCCGATGAGGTAGTTCGGGCCGCCAGCCTTGGTGCCTGCGCCCACGGCAGACCGCTTCCACCCGCCGAACGGCTGACGGCGGACGATGGCCCCCGTGATGCCGCGGTTGATGTAGAGGTTGCCTGCCTGGACGTTCTCCACCCAGTAGCGCTGCTCGTCCATGTCCAGCGAGTGGAGGCCGGCGGTCAGGCCGTAGTCCACTGCGTTCTGGACGCGCACGGCCTCAGCCAGCGTCTTGACGCGGATGATGCCGAGGATCGGACCGAAGTACTCCGTGAGGTGGTACTCGGAGCCGGGCTTGACGTTGTCGCGGATGCCAGGGCTCCACAGCTTGCCCGTCTCGTCCATCTTGACCGGCTCGATGAGCCAGGACTCGCCGGCGCCGAGCTCGGTCAGGCCGGAGAGCAGCTTGCCCTGGGCCGACTCGATGACCGGGCCCATCTGCGTGGTGGCCTGGCGCGGGTAGCCCACGACGAGGGACTTCGTGGCGTCCACGAGCTGGCGGCGGAAGCGCTCCGACGTGCCCACGGAGCCCACGAGGATCACGAGCGAGGCGGCGGAGCACTTCTGGCCGGCGTGGCCGAACGCCGAGTTGACGACGTCCTTGACCGCGAGGTCGAGGTCCGCGCTCGGGGTGACGATGAGCGAGTTCTTGCCGCTCGTCTCCGCGAGAATCGGCAGATCCTGGCGGAAGCTGCGGAACAGCTCGGCCGTCTCGAACGCGCCGGTGAGGATCACGCGGTCCACGCGGGCGTCAGAGATGAGCTTCGTGCCGAGGCGGGACTCGTCGGAGAGCACCACGAACTTCGCGATGTCCGCGTCGTGGCCCTTCTCCTCGAGCGCCTGGCGGATCAGCTTGATGACGACGGCGCCGCAGCGGCTTGCCTGCGGGGCCGGCTTGAAGAGGATGGCCGAGCCTGCAGCCAGGGCCGAGAGGGCCGAGCCTGCCGGGATGGCCACGGGGAAGTTCCACGGCGGCGTGATGACCGTGAGGGTCGAGGGCACGAACTCGGCGCCCGGAACGGTGTCCAGCTCGCGAGCGCGCTCTGCGTAGTAGTGCGCGAAGTCGATGGCCTCGGAGACCTCGGGGTCGCCCTGGTCGAGAGTCTTGCCCGCCTCGGAGGCCATGACCTCGAGC
>JAGLBH010000313.1 GCA_018260285.1 Arthrobacter sp.
GGCCCAGCGGGGGAACCATGCCGGAGGCCATGACGGCGGCCATGATGAGCAGCGGCGCGTTGTTGCCAGCAGTCGCGGTGCCGAGGCCGGCGACGGCGAAGGAGTAGGCCACCTTGTTGACGGGGCCGCCCAGGTCGAAGCACATCATGAGGCCGAGGATCACGCCGAGGAGCACGGCGGACGTGCCGGTCATGCCGGAGAGCCACGTGTTGAGGTTCTTCGTCAGAGCGGCGATCGGTGCGCCGAGCACGAGGAACATGAGGCCCGAGGCCACGATGGACGCCACGAGCGGGATGATGACCACGGGCATGAGCGAGGCGATGGGACGGGAGACCTTGCGGGATCCGAGCCACGCGGCCACGAAGCCTGCGAGCAGACCGCCGACGATGCCGCCGAGGAAGCCTGCGCCCATGAAGCTCGCCACGGCACCGGCGACGAAGCCCGGGGCGATGCCCGGCCGGTCTGCCATGCCGTAGGCGATGTATCCGGCGAGGGACGGGACGAGGAAGCCCATCGCGAGGGCGCCGATCTTGAAGAAGACCGCACCCAGGTACGCGCCGAGCGGGCCCATGGCGTGCTCAGGGATGGCGGTCGGCAGGTTCCAGAGGGAGTTCTCGAGCAGCATCTTGTCCGCCACGGCGTTGATCTGGTAGCTGCCCAGGAGGAAGCCGAGCGCAATGAGGAGGCCGCCGCCGGCCACGAACGGGATCATGTAGCTGACGCCCGTGAGGAGCACGCGCTTGGTGCGGGCGCCGAAGCTCTCATCGCGCGTGTCGGACTCGGCGCTGCTGTCCGCGCCCTCCGAGCCTGCGACGCGGCGGGCGCTGGGGTTGTCCGACGCCGCAATGGCCTCGGCGATCATCTCGTTCGGCTCGTCGATGCCGCGCTTGACCGGGCCGGAGACCACGGGCTTGCCGGCGAAGCGGGACTTGTCCCGCACGTCGACGTCCACGGCGAAGATCACGGCGTCTGCGTTGCGGATGATCGCCGGGTCGAGGGGCGTGACGGTGCCGGAGCCCTGCGGCTCCACGTGGAAGTCGACGCCGGCGGCCTCTGCGGCCTGCTGCAGCGAGTCGGCGGCCATGAACGTGTGGGCGATGCCCGTGGGGCAGGCCGTCACGGCCACGATGCTCTTGCGGCGAGCCGGAGCGGC
>JAGLBH010000314.1 GCA_018260285.1 Arthrobacter sp.
GCAGGGGCCGGGGCAACCGCAGGGATCTGGGCGGTCTCGGGGCCTGCGGGAACGATCGGCGTGGCCGAGGTGTGCGCACTGCTGTCTTCGGCATGGGAGCCGCCGAACGGCGACTGCGGTTCATTACTCATCAAAGAGCTCCTTCACAAGACATCAGAGGTGGCGGGCGGCCGACGCGGCACGGAGACGTCCGGACATGGTCACTGCACTCCATCCAACCATGTCCGGGCCTCCGCGCTTCCCTGATTCTGGTCCACGCAGTTAGGCGCGTGCTGTGCGTCCTCCTGATTTTCGCTGAGGAACACGGGAAGACTGGAGAATTCAGGTGCTTTTCCTGGGAATCTTGGGGAAATCTCCAGGGAACAGTGCATAGTCTGTAGACATGTCCGTCCACAGAGATCCGCTGCCGCACGTTCCTTCATCCCACACCTCTTCCGGCCGTCGCGCAGGCAGAGGCGCGTCCCTTCTCGTCGCCGGCGCGATCGTCAGCTCCTCGCTCGCGATGACCGCCGTCCCCGCACTGGCCGACCCGCCTGTCGCGGTCTCCTCCTCGACCCTCGTCAAGGACGACCACGCCGTGCTCGGCTCTCGTGCCTCCGACGTCCGCGACGCGGTCTCCAAGGCCCGCAGCGCAAGCGGTTACACGCTCCACGTGGTCTTCACGGACAAGTTCGAGAACCCCTCTGACAAGGTCGCGTGGGCCAACAAGACGATCGGCAAGAGCTCCCTCGGGTCCAAGGACGTGCTCCTGGCGGTGGACACGACCAACCGCAAGGTTCAGGTCTCCGCCCCCTCGACGACCCAGCTCACCTCCGCGCAGGGCGACAAGATCGCCCAGGCCTTCGCCTCGTCGATGAAGTCCGCGAGCTCCACGAACGCTGACGCCTGGGCCGACGCCTCGATCGCCGCGGCGAACCAGGTCGGCGCCCTCTCGGGTTCGGGGACGACGACGCCGGCAGCCTCCAGCGCTGCCGATACCATCGGAGTGCCGCTCGCCGGAGCCGCCTTCGCGGTGGCCGGCGGCGGCGGTCTGCTCTACTGGCTGAGCCGACGCCGCAAGACCAAGGGAGCCGCCGGCCAGCCCTCTGTGACCGGT
>JAGLBH010000316.1 GCA_018260285.1 Arthrobacter sp.
ACCGCCCAGAGCCAGGCGTCCAGACGGACCGAGCCCTGGGTGGGGAGGGCCCCCTGGGAGGGGCTGCTCAAGCCTTCTTCCACCATGTGTCGAAGATCGTCACGGGCGTGGTGCGCTTGTGCCGGGACCCGAGGTACTTGGCCTCGAGGGCACGGGCGGCCTCGGCTGGAATCTCGCGGCCCTCGAGGTAGTCGTCGATCTGGTCGTAGCTCAGGCCGAGCTCGTCCTCGTCGGTGCGGCCGGGGTTGCCGTCCAGCAGGTCCGCCGTCGGAATCTTCTGCCAGACCGGCTCGGGGGCGCCGAGCTCCTGGAGGAGGGCCCGGTTCTGTCGCTTGTTGAGGCCGTAGAGGGGGAGGATGTCCGCGCCGCCGTCGCCGAATTTGGTGAAGAAGCCCGTGGTGGATTCGGCCGCGTGGTCCGTGCCGATGACGGCCAGGCGGTGCTGCCCCGCGAGCGCGTACTGCGCGATCATGCGGGCGCGCGCCTTGATGTTCCCCTTGGTGAAGTCGGTGAGGGGCTCGCCGGCGGTGGTCTCGAACTCGGCGGAGAGGCCGTCCACGCCGGGCTTGATGTTGTAGGTCCACTGGCGGTCGGCGCGGATCCAGGCCATGGCGGCCTGCGCGTCGTCCTCATCCTGCTGGACGCCGTAGGGCAGACGCACCGCCGTGAAGGTGACCTCACGGCCCTCCTCGCGGAGGCGCTCGACGGCGAGCTGCGCCAAGCGGCCGGCCAGCGTGGAGTCGATCCCGCCGGAGATGCCGAGCACGTAGCCCGCGAGCCCCGTGGTGCGGAGGTACTCGCAGAGGAACTCGACGCGCCGCTCCACCTCGGCTGCCGGGTCGATCTCCGGCTTGACGCCCATGTCCGCGATGATGTCTGCCTGCAAAGAAGTCATGGCACAAGGGTACTCCGCGCGCTCGGCGGGATGCCTCGTCCGACTAGGCTGGTGGATATGAGCCACATTGATACCGCCGACCGTACCCGCCTGCTCGAGCTCGTCAAGGAGCTCGCCATCGTCCACGGCAAGGTCACCCTGTCCTCCGGCAAGGAAGCCGACTACTACATCGACCTT
>JAGLBH010000317.1:0-658 GCA_018260285.1 Arthrobacter sp.
CCTTGAGCTTCTGCACCTCACCGGGATGAGGACGACGACGGCTCCTGCCGGGCGGTGGGCCCCCTCATCTCCAGGGCCTCTATCTGCGAGCTGCCCCTGCCGGGAACCCGCCCCGTGCAGCGGTGTCTACCGCCGGCTGAGTGATTCAGCCACCAGCACGGCGAATGTTGCCGTCGGGATGTCAGCGCTCGTGACCCGGCGGTACTCTTTGACGTTCTCCGACCATGACCGGGAGGGCAGCCCGTCCATAAAGGCGGAGAACTTCGGATCACCAAAGTGATCTCGGGCGCTCATGCTGCCGAAGAGCTGAGCTGCGGCGTCTGCAGCGGCGCGCAGGGTGCGGGGCGGGCGGAAGAAGCTCATGAGTCAGGTCCTTTCCTTGAGGAGTAGCGGCGGCGTCCGGTTTAGGCCCAGGCTGTTGAGCACCAGGCAGACGATGCTGTCAGCGCTGCGGCCGAGGCTTTGGACGACTGTGACGGGCAGGGCGCCGATGGTGTTGGGCTGGTCCACTACGATGAGGCCCTCACCGTGTTGCAAGGTGAGGCTGGTGAAGGGCTCGCGCAGCTTCGGCCCGCGTGGAGGTCGAGGTGACCTGGGGCGCGTATCAGCCGATCGTGGCCGCCGATAGGCACCCTCAAGTAACTTAGGGACCCTCATC
>JAGLBH010000317.1:668-1044 GCA_018260285.1 Arthrobacter sp.
CCCGAATACTGGATCAAGGATCGCTGCCACACGCGCCATCTGGTCGTCCAGCTTTTCCTCGCAGACGCCCTCTAAGCGTTGGTTCCTACGCCAGGCCGCCCACTTCGCTTGTCCGACCGCACCATAACCTTCAACGACAGCTCCCACGGGAGCAAGCTCGACGCCGCGGTAGTCCGCCACCGCCCTTGCCGCTTCAGCGAGCTCGCGCATATTGAGTCCAGCTTCACCGAGGGTGACAATGTCTACGTAGTCTCGCCAGCGGGTGCTCGTGATGCCTCGCTCGAGGATCGTCACGCCCTTCTCGGCCACGGTTGATTCGGGTGCGTATCCGATGAGTGTGATCGAATCGCCCAGGATGCGATCGAGCGTGACTGCG
>JAGLBH010000318.1 GCA_018260285.1 Arthrobacter sp.
GCCGTCTCGCGTCACGGTGAACTGCGCCTTCTGCCCTGCCGGGTAGGTGCGCACAGCGGCGGTGAGGGCGGTGGAGTCGTCCACGACCAGCTCGTCGACGCTCGTGATGACGTCGCCCTTCTTCAGGCCGGCCTTGTCGGCGGGCGATCCCTGGACGACCTGCGTCACGGCGGCGCCCGTGGTGAAGATGGAGTCCGCCCCGAGCTCGGTGGGCTGCTGGGACTTGACCTGCACGCCGAGGTAGCCGTGGCTGACCTTGCCCTCCTTGATGAGGGACTCTGCCACGCGCTTGGCCGCGTTGATGGGGATCGCGAACCCGATGCCGCTGTTGCCGCCGTCGCTGCTGGAGCTGGAGGAGGTGGAGGCGATGGCCACGTTCACGCCGATGACGTTGCCCTTGCCGTCCACAAGGGCGCCGCCGGAGTTGCCGTGGTTGAGGGCCGCGTCCGTCTGGATGACATTGACGTAGGTCCTGTCCGCGGCGGAGGTGCTCGTGTCGCTCGTGGCGAGGGAGCTCGTCAGGGCGATCGTGCGGCTCGTCGTGGAGATGATGCCGTCCGTCACCGTCCCGCTGAGGCCCAGCGGGGAGCCGATGACCACGGCCATGTCCCCGACGCTGATCTTGCTCGAGTCGCCGAGCGAGGCGGGCTGCAGGTTGGGGGCGTCCACCTTGATGACGGCGAGGTCCGCGAGCGGGTCCGCGCCCACGAGGGTCGCCTTGTAGATGCGGTTGTCGTACAGCTTCACCTGGAGGTCCACGCCGCTCGTCTTGCCGTTGACGGTCACCACGTGGGCATTGGTCAGGATGTGGCCCTCTTTGTCCAGGACGATGCCCGATCCGGAGCCGCCCTCCGAGCCGGCAATGGCCCCGATGGTCACCACCGACGGGGAGGCCTTGGTGGCCACGGCGCTGGCCGCCGTCGCCGTCTGTCCGTTCGTGATGGTGATCGACTGGTTCTGTCCGCCGGACTCGGAGCCGTCCGAGGAGGAGCTGCTGGCGATCGCGCCGCCCACGCCCCCGCCGAGGAGGGAGGCGACCAG
>JAGLBH010000319.1 GCA_018260285.1 Arthrobacter sp.
CGGGTTCAGGGATGCTGTTGAGAGCTCCCCGCGTCTGCGGGGATGATCCCTGCATCCGGGGCCGCTGCGGCTGCCGCTGGGCGAGCTCCCCGCGTCTGCGGGGATGATCCCTCGCGTCCGCCGCCATCCCCCAGTGCCGCATGGAGCTCCCCGCGTCTGCGGGGATGATCCCCGCTTGACGGTCTCCCCCGTGGACAGCTCCACGAGCTCCCCGCGTCTGCGGGGATGATCCCGTCACAGACCCACCCGCCGCTTTCCCGCCGCCGAGCTCCCCGCGTCTGCGGGGATGATCCGTCTTGCCTCGACTCGTTGGAGGTCATAGCGGAGAGCTCCCCGCGTCTGCGGGGATGATCCGCAATCCGCGACCTGAAGATCGCCCTGCTCCATGAGCTCCCCGCGTCTGCGGGGATGATCCTGTCTCAACGTGATTCATGTGAGCTCCTTCTGAGAGCTCCCCGCGTCTGCGGGGATGATCCCCACCACGAAAGGAACCACCATGAAGCCCTACAGAGCTCCCCGCGTCTGCGGGGATGATCCGGGTCGCACCCATGATCCGCACGTAGCGCCCCGGAGCTCCCCGCGTCTGCGGGGATGATCCCACGGGTGCGAGCTGAGGCCTCGACGATCTGCCGAGCTCCCCGCGTCTGCGGGGATGATCCTCCAGGTCGAGGTGTCAGCCAAGGCGAACCGCTGAGCTCCCCGCGTCTGCGGGGATGATCCGCGCGGGTCGTTCAGCACCACATCCGGGGCCGCGAGCTCCCCGCGTCTGCGGGGATGATCCGCCCTGCCCTGGCCCGCCACGATCACGGACAGGGAGCTCCCCGCGTCTGCGGGGATGATCCGTCTTCGTGAGAAATGCGCCGCATCCGGACGCCGAGCTCCCCGCGTCTGCGGGGATGATCCCTCCGACGACCCAGGCACCACGTAGGTGCCCGGGAGCTCCCCGCGTCTGCGGGGATGATCCTACCGAGCGTGAGATACGGGTCGGAATGGTAGGGAGCTCCCCGCGTCTGCGGGGATGATCCC
>JAGLBH010000031.1:0-6487 GCA_018260285.1 Arthrobacter sp.
GAGGCCACGGCCCAGCTGCGCACCCTGGAGGGAGCGCCCAGCGGGGTGGACGCGCTCACGAGCCTCACGGCGCACTTCCTCGGAGGGGGTGTGGCCCAGATGCAGATGTCCCTCGTGAGCGACTGCCCCAGCACGGCGGTCATCTCGGGCACGGCGGGCAGCGTCGTCGTCGACAAGCCCCTGCACGCCCCGCGTCGGGTGACGGTCAACCGCACTCCGGCCGGAGTCACGGAGTCAGGGCAGCCGACGCCGGCGGAGGTCCTGGAGTTCGACCTCGTGGGCGCGGGCTACATCTACGAGATGCGGGAGGCCACAGCCCGGATCCAGCGCGGCGAGACGGAATCCCCCGTCATGCCGTGGGCGGACACGCTGCGCCAGATGGAGCTCTTCGACTCGCTCCGAGAGCAGATGGGCGTGCGGTACCCGAATGATGAGAGGCGGGTCTAGGGCGGCTGAGGGCTCGGTGGATTCGGCGTTTTGTCAGACAGAAACACGGCGTTTTGTTAGATCAGGACCCGGCGATCTGTTTAAAGAGGCGCCCGGCGGCCTCCAGGATCAGGGGCGAGGCTGACCGCGCCGTTGCGCCGGGTGCCCTCCCCTCCGACGCGCGGCAGGTTGATCGTCTCCTCGAAGACAGCCCTGGCCCCAGCCTCCGCCGCGACACTTTCGATCCAGCGCCGCGACCATGCGAAGGCAGGGGACACCGCGTGATCGATGGGACCGACGGCGCCGGCCTCGAAGTATCCGACCAGGGCTGACCCGCCGGGCCGCAGGGAGGAGACCACGCGGGCCAGAGCCTGCCCGGCATCGTCTGGAGCGAGGTGGATGAGGGAGAACCAGGCGAGCACACCCCCATAGGCGCCCTTGACGTCCAGTGATTCGACGGAACCGATCTGGAAGGGCACGCCCGGAAAAGCCTGCCGCGCATGCTCGATGAAGGCGGGAACCGGGTCGATGCCTTCGGCGGCCAGACCTCGGGAGGCCAGCCACGCAGTCCAGTGCCCGGGGCCGCAACCGAGATCGAGCACCGGCCCCCGGAGGCTGTCAGCCCACCGGGCGATGAGCGCCCGGTCGCGTTCTGAGGCTGCCTCCACCCTCCCGAGGGCTGCCGCGTACTCGGCGGCCCGTGCGGTGTAGGCGGTGACAGCGTCAGGGCGGGCGGCGTCGTCATTCATTGCTGTCTCCGCGGGTCTTTCGCCGAGCCCGACGCGGTCCTCGGATCCGCGCGATCTGCGGGGAGATCCTCGGCATACCGCGCCACGGCACCCCCGTATTCCGGGAGGGTTGCGGCGAGCGCTCGCAGGGCGACGGCGAGGGCCTCAGAGGAACGCCCCGCTGAGTAGAGAGCAAGTGCGCGGAAGGCTTCGGGAGCACCGCCCAGAGCGGAGGAGAACTCCGTGCCCCGCAGCAGCTCGACAGCCTCCTGCGCCTGGCCGACGTTCCGGAGGGAGCTTGCCAGCTGGACGGTGACACGCTCTCGCGAAACGCCCTCCAGGCCGCGGTCGAGCGCCTCCCGGTAGAGCGGAATCGCCTCGCTCTCCCGGCCGAGGACGTCGAGCGCGCTCCCCCGCTCAGAGGGGACGCGTGGGTCCCCCGGAGGCAGCTGTCGGCAGAGCTCCTCGATGCGGTGGAGAAGCTCGTCTGCGGTCATGGTCTCAGCCTTCGCATAGACCTCCTGAACCGCCTCATCCCAGGTCATGTCCGCCATGTCACCACTCTTCCGAAAAGGTATAGCCATCCTATCGCAGATCGTATACGATTTAATCATGACGCACGGAACACCCTCATCTCTCAGCGCTTCCTCCCTCGCCGCGAGCGATCTCATCGAGCACGCCGGCAAGGTCATCGCCGTCCACATCAACTACCCCTCGCGGGCCGCTGAGCGCGGGCGCACCCCCTCCGTGCCCTCCTACTTCCTCAAGCCGACGAGCTCGCTGAGCACGGGCGGCCCCGTCGAGCGCCATGCGGGGTGCGAGCTCTTCGCCTACGAGGGAGAGATCGCCGTCGTCATCGGCCGCACGGCCCGCCGCGTCACACCCGAGGAGGCCTGGTCCTTTGTGGCGGGGGTGACCGCGAGCAACGACCTCGGCGTCTACGACCTTCGCGCTGCAGACAAGGGCTCCAACCTTCGGTCCAAGGGCGGGGACGGCTACACGCCCGTCGGCCCGGCGCTCATCCCTGCGGAGTCCATTGATCCAGCTGCGCTGCGCGTCCGCACCTGGCTGGACGGCGAACTCGTGCAGGACGACACCACAGAGGACCTCCTCTTCTCCCTGCCGCTCATCGTCGCCGATCTCTCCCAGGTGATCACGCTCGAGCCGGGCGACATCATCCTCACCGGCACTCCCGCAGGCGCCTCCGTCGCACTTCCGGGCCAGACGATCGAGGTCGAGGTGGACTCTCCGTCCGCTGGCCTGACCTCCGGACGGCTCACCTCGACCGTGGTGGAGGGCACGACGCCGTTCGCCGCGTTCGGTGCCCAGCCCGAGCCGGATGAGAAGCAGAGGGAAGAGGCATGGGGCTCCCGCCGCCCGTCCGCATCCGCCGGCCCAGCCAGCCCGGAGATTCCCGCCTCCGAGCCTGCCACCGTGCTGACCCCCGAGGTCCGCGAGCGCCTCGAGAAGACGGCCACCGCCACGCTGTCCGCGCAGATGCGGAAAATGGGCATTGCCAACTGCGCCATCGAGGGCCTCCAGGCCACCAAGCCCGGGACCAAGGCGATCGGGCTGGCGCGCACGCTGCGCTATGTGCCGAATCGCGAAGACCTCTTCAAGGAGTTCGGCGGGGGCTTCAACGCGCAGAAGCGCGGCATCGAGTCCCTCGGGGAGGGCGACATTCTCGTCATGGACGCCCGCGGCGAGGCCGGCTCCGGCACGTATGGGGACATTCTCGCGCTGCGGGCCCAGGTGCGCGGGGCCGCGGCGATCATCTCTGACGGCGGCATTCGCGACCGGGCTGCCGTGGAGGACCTCGACATTCCGACCTTCTACCAGTTCGCTCACCCCTCCGTTCTGGGTCGGAAGCACGTTCCCTGGGCTGTTGACGAGACGATCGCCTGCGGGGGGACCACGGTTCAGCCGGGTGATGTGATTGTGGCTGATGAGGACGGCATCGTCGTCATCCCGCCGTCGCTCGTCGAGCAGGTCTCCCGCGAGGCCGCCGAGCAGGAGGTCCAGGATGAGTTCGTCTTTGAGCAAGTCAAAGCCGGCCATGAGATCGAAGGGCTCTTCCCCCCGAACGCAGAATGGAAGGCGCGCTTCGACGAGTGGAAGGCTGCGAAGAAGTGACGATCACCGCTGACTCCGCCTTGGGACTCAGCAAGTCTGAGCAGGCTCACCGGCACCTCAGGGAGTGCATCTCCCGCGGCGAGCTCACGGGCGGGGACCGCATCGTCCTCGGCCGCGTGGCCAAGGAGCTGGGCATGTCCGTGGTTCCTGTGCGCGAGGCTGTCCGGCGTCTTGAAGCCGAGGGCCTGGTGACCTTCCAGACGAATGTGGGGGCCACGATCTCCTCCATCAACCCCTCCGAGTACATGCACACGATGGAGACGCTCGGGGTGGTCGAAGGGGCAGCCACGGCCCTGGCCGCGCCGCATCTCACCTCGGAGGACCTCGACCGTGCCACCGCGCTCAACGAGGAGATGCGCCGGGGGCTGGAGCGCTTCAGCCCTCAGGACTTCACTGACCTCAACGCGGAGTTCCACGCTGTTCTCCACGGGCGGTGCCAGAATCCGCATCTCTCCGACCTGGTTCACCGGGGATGGGCCCGTCTCGATCGGCTCAGGCGCTCCACCTTCCTCTTCATCCCGGACCGGGCGGCCAGCTCGGTCAAGGAGCACGACGAGATCCTCAGGCTGCTCCGCTCACAGGCCTCGTACGCAGAGATCGAGTCCAGCGTGAGGCTTCACCGATGGAACACCCTCCAGGCCTTCCACGAGGCGCAGACAGCCCGCGCCCCGCACGGGCCGGTCGACTTCGTCGCCTCCTCTCTGCCTCTGTCCCCCACTCACAGCCCGTCCTAAGGATCCGCCATGACCGAGCACTACATTCCTGAGAACCTTCCAGCGAAAATCCAGCACTACATCGACGGCCAGTTCGTGGACTCCGCGGACGGCCAGACGTTCGAGGTCCTCGACCCCGTGACGAACAAGCCCTACACCGTCTGCGCGGCGGGCCAGAAGGCCGACGTGGATCTTGCCGTGGCGGCAGCCACCCGCGCCTTCAAGGAGGGCCCGTGGCCGCGGATGAAGGCCCGCGAGCGCGCGACGATTCTCAACCGGATCGCGGACGCCGTCGTTGCCCAGGAGGATCGCCTGGCGGAGATGGAGACCTTCGACACCGGCCTGCCCATCACCCAGGCCCGCGGCCAGGCTCGCCGCGCTGCGGAGAACTTCCGCTTCTTCGCGGACCTCATCGTGGCGCAGACCGACGACGCCCTCAAGGTTCCCGGCAGCCAGCTCAACTACGTCAACCGCAAGCCCAAGGGCGTGGCCGGGCTCATCACCCCCTGGAACACCCCGTTCATGCTGGAGTCCTGGAAGCTGGCTCCTGCGCTCGCCTCCGGCTGCACCGTGGTGCTCAAGCCGGCCGAGTTCACGCCGCTCTCGGCGTCCCTCTGGGCCACGATCTTCGAGGAGGCCGGGCTGCCGCAGGGTGTGTTCAACCTCGTCAACGGCATCGGCGAGGAGGCGGGCGACGCGCTCGTCAAGCACCCCGACGTCCCCCTGATCTCCTTCACGGGCGAGTCCAGCACAGGCAAGCTGATCTTCCGCAACTGCGCGGAGAACCTCAAGGGCATGTCCATGGAGCTCGGAGGCAAGTCTCCGGCCGTCGTGTTCGACGACGCAGACCTGGACGCCGCCATCGACTCCACGCTCTTCGGCGTCTTCTCCCTCAACGGCGAGCGCTGCACAGCCGGCAGCCGCATCCTCGTCCAGAAGGGCATCTACGAGGAGTTCATCACCCGCTACGCAGAGCGCGCCCAGCGGATCAAGGTCGGCAACCCGCACGACCCCTCCACCGAGGTGGGAGCGCTCGTTCACCCGGAGCACTTCGAGAAGGTCATGAGCTACGTGGAGATCGGCAAGTCCGAAGGCCGACTTCTCGCTGGAGGCGGGCGCCCCGAGGGCCTCCCGGAGGGCAACTACGTCTCCCCCACGGTCTTCGCGGACGTCAAGCCGGATGCCCGGATCTTCCAGGAGGAGATCTTCGGCCCGGTCGTGGCCATCACCCCGTTCGAGACCGAGGAAGAGGCCCTCGAGCTCGCGAACAACACGAAGTACGGTCTGGCCGCCTACATCTGGACGAACAGCCTCACGCGCGCCCACCTCTTCGCGCAGAGCGTGGAGTCGGGCATGGTCTGGCTCAACAGCCACAACGTGCGGGACCTTCGCACGCCCTTCGGCGGGGTCAAGGCCTCGGGCCTCGGCCACGAAGGCGGATACCGGTCGATTGACTTCTACACCGACCAGCAGGCCGTGCACATCACGCTCGGCGATGTCCACACCCCTGCGTTCGGCGCCTGAGCCGCCAGCACCACTTGTCAAAGGAGACATCATGAGCAACGCCGCCATCCCCAAGCCCTCAGTTCCCGCACCGGACATCCTGCGCTGCGCCTACGCCGAATACGTCGTCACGGACCTCGAAGCCTCGCGCCGCTTCTACGTGGACGTGCTCGGGCTGCACGTGACGGAGGAAGACGAGAACGCGATCTACCTCCGCTCCTTCGAGGAGTTCATCCACCACAACCTGGTTCTCCGCAAGGGGCCGGTCGCCGCCGTCGCCGTCATGGGGTTCCGTGTCCGCAGCCAGGAGGATGTGGACCGGGCCGAGGCGTACTACCAGGAGCTCGGCTGCCGCACAGAGCGCCGTGCGGAGGGCTTCGTCAAGGGCATCCGCAACGCAGTTCGTGTGGAGGACCCCCTCGGCTTCCCCTACGAGTTCTTCTACGAGGTGGACCACGTCGAGCGTCTCCACATGCGCTACGACCTCTACTCCGCCGGTGAGCTCGTCCGCCTGGACCACTTCAACCAGGTCACCCCGGACGTCCCCCGCGGCCGCAAATACCTCGAGGACCTCGGCTTCCGCGTGACGGAGGACATCCAGGACGACGAGGGCACCACCTACGCCGCCTGGATGCACCGCAAGGGCACGGTTCATGACACCGCCCTGACCGGCGGCGACGGCCCCCGCATGCACCACATCGCCTTCTCGACGCATGAGAAGCACAACATCATCCAGATCTGCGACAAGATGGGCGCGCTGCGCATCAGCGACCGGATCGAGCGCGGCCCGGGCCGCCACGGCGTCTCCAACGCGTTCTACCTCTACATCCTGGACCCGGACGGGCACCGCGTCGAGATCTACACGCAGGACTACTACACGGGCGACCCGGACAACCCCGTCATCACCTGGGACGTCCACGACAACCAGCGCCGGGACTGGTGGGGCAATCCCGTCGTCCCGTCCTGGTACACCGAGGCCTCGCT
>JAGLBH010000031.1:6497-13205 GCA_018260285.1 Arthrobacter sp.
AACCCGCAGGAGGTCGTCGCACGGCAGGAGAGCCGTGAGCTCGATGTGACCATCGGCGCCGACGGCTTCTCCTACACCCGCAAGGAGGGCGCCCTCCCGGGCGATCCCGGCGAGGACGTGGGGTTCAAGATGGGTCACCAGCTCTGATGGCCGCTCCCACTGGGGCTCGCACCCTCACCGACGACGCCGTGGCCCGCCTGGCAGATGAGCTGCTTCAGGCGGCCCAGACCGGCCAGGCGATCCCTCTCATCAGCGCTCGCAACCCAGGCATGACGGTGGAGGACGCCTATGCGGTTCAGGCCGTCTGGGCGGATCGGCGCAGGTCTGCGGGACGCACTGTGGCAGGCCGCAAGATCGGGCTGACCAGCAAGGTGATGCAGGACGCCACGGGGATCACTGAGCCGGACTACGGCGTGATCTTCGACGATCAGGTGGTCCGCTCAGGGAGCGAGCTCCCGTGGGACCAGTGGTCCAACGTGCGTGTGGAGGTTGAGCTCGCCTTCGAGCTCTCCGCCGATCTGACCGGGCCGGGATGCACCCGTGAGGACGTGCTCGCAGCCACCGCCTCTGTGATCCCCGCGCTCGAGATTCTCGACGCCCACGTGGAGATGCAGGGCCGGACGATCGTGGACACGATCAGCGACAATGCCGCCCTCGGGGCTATGGTCCTGAGCGGTCAGCGGTTCACGCTCAGCCAGCTCGAGGCGGACGGCGTCGATCTCCGGTGGGTCGGCGCGCTCCTCTCCCGCAACGGGCAGATCGAGGAGTCCGGCGTGTCCGGGGCTGTCCTCGGTGACCCGGTGATGGGCGTCGCATGGCTGGCGAACAAGCTCGCTGCCCACGGGCAGGCGCTCCATGCAGGCGAGATCATCCTCGCGGGCTCCTTCACACGCCCCCTCTGGGTTGAGCGGGGGGACAGCATCCGCTGCGAATACCAGGGGTTGGGTGAGATCACATGCCAGTTCGTCTGAAGCCCACCTTCCGCGAAGTCCTCGAAGGGCGGACCGCAGGCGCACCGGCGCTCGTGGGCCTCTGGGTGGCTTCGGCGTCGCCGGTGGCCGCGGAGATCGTCGCCGGATCGGGCACAGACCTCGTCCTCATTGACGGGGAGCACTCCCCCGTCGGCCTCGACGGGATCGTTCCCCTGCTCCAGGCGCTCGAGCCCTATGAGGCCACTTCCATCACGCGGGTTCCGTGGAATGACCCCGTCCTCATCAAGCAGTTCCTCGACGCGGGCGCGCAGAACCTCATCGTGCCCATGGTCTCCACTGCGGAGGAGGCCCGAGCCGCCGTCGCCGCCGTGAGCTACCCAGACCTGGCATCCGCAGACCCCGCTGAGGCTCGGCAGGGGATCCGAGGCATCGGCGCCGCTCTGGGCAGGGCTTCTCGCTGGGGCCGTGTGCCTGGCTATGTGGCGAGCGGACGAGACCTCGTGAGCCTCACCGTGCAGATCGAGACGGTCGAGGGGGCACGGAACGCGGCGGAGATAGCGGCAGTTCCGGGGGTGGACGCCGTCTTCATCGGCCCCGCAGACCTGGCCGGGTCGATGGGCCTGGCCACCACACCCGCTGCCGAGCCCGTTCAAGAGCTGGTCCTTGAGGTCATTCGAGCCTGCCGGGAGGCGGGCGTGCCGGTCGGCGTCAATGCCTTTGACCCAGTCATCGCCGCACGCTATCGGGAAGCGGGGGCAGACTTCGTCTTTGTCAGCGCCGACGTCACCCTGCTCGTCAAGGCCTCCGACGCAGCCGTGGCCGCCGCTCGCGACGCAGGGACTGCGACGACGACGGGCCATCGCACCGTCACACCGGGTGCCTAGGCATCAGGTCTCTCTGGCGCCCATCCCCTCGCCGGGCGCCTGAGCGTCAGCCCTCGGCAGGCCCCAGCCCCAAGTGCTCGCGCGCCTTGGCATACTTCGCTGCCAGCCGTGCCCGGGTTTCCTCGGGGAGCAGGGCTGTCCGGGAGGGGTCGGTGTTGTCCAGGAGATCTGCCTCTTTGACGATGAGAGCCAGCGGGTGTGCTTTGACCCGTGCGTAGTAGTCCTCGGCGGGTTCGCCGTCGCGCTTGGTCATGGCGTCCACCCCGAGAACAACATCCTCAGGGAACTCCCGTCTCAGGTCGTCAAGGCCCACCGGGGTGTCCTCGACGACATCGTGCATCCAGGCCACCATGAGGGCCTTCTCTCGGATGGGTGATGTGAGGTTCATGCGGCTGACGTGCCCGGCGACGCGTCGCGGATGCTCGGCGTAGGGCTTGCCGGCTTTGTCTGTCTGGCCCTCGTGGGCAGCCCGGGCCAGCTCCTCCGCCCGGGAGACGAGGCTCATGAGGTCATGAGAAGAGGTATTGAAATGCTCTGTGCTCTGCGAAAGGGGTTCCATGACCCCATCTTTCCAGACTCGGCCAGATCCTGCGGGGCCGGGCCGCAGGCGTCTTGCCTCGCAGCGCTGAGACGGGCGCAGCCTCCCTGTGAATCCCGCCGGCTGGGCTACATCTTCCGTGCAGAGAGGACGCAGAACTCGTTGCCCTCCGGGTCGGCGAGGACTTCCCAGGTTACAGACTCCCGGTCCTGGCCGACGTCCTCACGGGTGGCCCCCATGTCGAGAAGCCGCTGGATCTCAGCTTTGCGATCCTGGGAGCTGTGCGGGGCGAGGTCGATGTGCAGACGATTCTTGATCGTTTTTCCCTCGGGCACGGGGACGAACACCATGCCCAGCGGCTGCGTGTTCCACTCCTCAAGGGTCTCGATCTCTTCCTCGCGAGCGTGCTGCGGGATGATCGCAGCCTCGTCGGGAGTGTCGCAGACGATCTTCCATCCGAGCGCCTCGGCCCACCAGTGAGCCAGCGGGAGTCGACGACGACGGTGTACAAGCGCAGAGTCATGGGGCCTGCCTAGACCGCGAGCCCCTTCATTGGAACCAGGCGGGCTTGTTCACACGAGAATCGCTTGATCACACGCTTTTTGAGTGTGATGAGAGCGTTTTGGTGTGAAGAAGTGCGGGGGTCAGGGCTGCTCACACGAAAACGGCTTGATCACACGTGTATCGGGTGTGAACAAGCCGTTTCGGTGTGAACAAGCCTGGGCGGGGCAGGCTAGGAGAGGTCCAGCTCCCCGATGGCGTCCGAGATGACCCGGTGCAGCGTCGGGTAGGCCCACATCACACGGCTCAGCTCCTGGACGGTCATCCGCTGGTGCACGGCAACGGTCAGGGCGCCGACGATCTCGCCCGCGCCCGGCCCGATGAGGCTGGCCCCCAGCAGGAGCCCCGTGCGGCGGTCGGCCACGAGCGTGATGTTCCCGTGGGCTTCGTCGATCCAGCCGCGGGCGTTCTCGTTGAGGTCCTTCGTCACGGAGACCACGTCCCACCGGGTGTCATCCGGCTGGTCCTCGGCCTGCTTCCGCGCTGCCGCGGCGGTCAGCCCCACGCCCGCGATCTCCGGGCTCGTGAAGGTCACGCGCGGCACGGCGTGCACGGCCACGGGCTCCACCGCGGCCCGCGCCTCGGCGGCGTCCGCACCTGCACCCGCGGCCGAGCCTGAAGCCGCGCCTGCGTCCGCGCCTGAACCCGAGCCCGCGCCCGCGCCCGTAGCAAGAATCATCCGGGCGGCCACCTCGCCCTCCCGCACGGCCACGTGGGTGAAGTCCCCGTGCCCGGTCAGGTCGCCCACGGCGTAGAGCCAGTCGGACGGCTCGGAGTCCTGGAGAACGCGGCAGTACTCGTCGGTCTCGACGTCGATCCGGGGCTTGCGCCCTGTGGCGGCGAGCAGCTCATCGGCCTCAAGGGTCTCCCCCGAGGACAGCCGAATGCTCAGGGAGCCGTCCTCCTGGCGCACCGCGGAGGACACCTCGGTCTCCAGCCGGACGTCCACGCCCTCGGAGCGGAGCACCTCGAGCAGGTGCTCCCCCACGGCGGGCTCTTCGCCGGACATGAGGGTGCTGCGCACGAGCATGGTCACCTCGACCCCGAACCGCGCAAGGGCCTGGGAGAGCTCGCACGCGATGACGGCGCCGCCCACCACGGCCAGGCGCTGGGGAAGGGCCTCCGCCGTCGTGATGTCCCGGTGCGTCCAGACGCCGATCTCCTCGGCCCCCTCGAACTCGGGGATGATGCTCTCGGCCCCCACCCCGAGCACCACGGCGCGGCGGGCGCGGAAGGAGCGCACGGGGGCGTCGTCGTCGGGGTGGGCGGTGACCTCCACGGTGCGGCTGCCCGTGAACCAGCCGGTGCCGCGGACGATCTCCGCGCCGGTGGCCCTGAGGTTCTCGACGATCTCGGTGTCGTCCCAGTCGTGGGCGGCCTCCTCGCGGATGCGCCGGGCCACGCGAGCCCAGTCGGGCTGAGGCTGCGAGGCCTCGTGGCGGATCATCTTCGTGGGCACGCACGCGTAGAAGGGGCACTCTCCGCCCGCCAGGTGCTGCTCGATCCCCACGACCGTGAGCCCCGAGCCGGCGAGGTGGGTCAGAATGCCCTCCCCGCCGTTGCCCAGGCCGAGGACGACGACGTCGACGTCCTGGACCTCCGCGCTCTGATCCGCCTCAGCCATGGGTCAGAGGACCTTCTTGACGACGGAGGACTTGAGCTGCATGGGGCCGAAGCCGTCCACCTTGCAGTCGATGTCGTGCCCGTCGGTGCCGTTGACGAGGCGGATGTTGCGCACCTTGGTGCCCACCTTGATGGCGCTGGCCTGGCCCTTGACCTTGAGGTCCTTGACCACGGTCACGGTGTCCCCGTCGGCGAGCACGTTGCCCACGGCGTCCTTGATCTCGCCGGGGCCGTCCTGGAAGGCCTCTTCCTCGTCAGCGGCCGGGCTCCACTCGTGAGCGCACTCGGGGCAGACGAGCAGGGGCGGCATCTCGTAGGTGTACTCGCTGGAGCACTGGGGGCAGGGAGGCAGGGTTTCAGTCATGCCTCCATGCTACGCGGGCCAGGCCTGCCTACGCGGGGAGCGCGTCGGCGAACATGGACGTGGACCGCAGCACCTGCTCCTCCTGGACCGCGGCCCGCACGGAGCTGAGCGCCCGGGCGAGGTCCCGCTTGAGGTCCGCCGCGTCCTCGACCCCCACGGAGAGGCGCACGAGATCTGCGGGGACCGCGAGCGGGGTGCCCTGCACGGAGGCGTGGGTCATCTCGGCGGAATAGCAGATGAGGGACTCCACCCCGCCCAGGCTTACGGAGAGCGCGAAGAGCCTGGTGGACTCCGCGAACGCCCGGGCCGCAACCTCCCCGCCGCGGAAGCGCAGGGAGACGATGCCCCCGAAGTGGCTCATCTGCCGACGGGCCAGGGCGTGCCCCGGGTGGCCGGGCAGCCCCGGGTAGAGGACCTCGCTGATCTCCGGCTGGTGCTCGAGCCACCGGGCCAGGAGAAGCGCGTTGGCGTTGTGCCGCTCCATGCGCAGGCCGAGCGTCTTGAGCCCGCGGGCCGCCAGGAAGCAGTCCTGAGGACCGGCGACCGCCCCGCCCGCGAACTGCTGGAACCCCACGGCCGCGGCCAGGGTCTGCCCCCGGAACACGCGGTCCGCCACGACCACGGCCCCGCCCAGAACGTCCGAATGGCCGCCGATGTACTTCGTCGTGGAGTGCACGACGGCGTCGGCCCCGAAGCGCAGGGGCTGCTGCACGAACGGCGAGGCGAACGTGTTGTCCACGACGAGCACCGCACCGGCCTCCCGCGCGACCGCCGCCCACCCGTGGATGTCCGCGATCGCGAGCAGCGGGTTGGAGGGGGTCTCCACCCAGAGAACCGCCGTGCGCCCGGGCCGGACTGCGGCCCGCACTGCGGAGAGGTCCGTGATGTCCACGGGCGTGTTGGTCACGCCCCACCGCCCGTAGATCTGGCTGATGAGCCGGTTCGTGCCCCCGTACCCGTCCGCGCCGAGCACGATGTGATCCCCCGGCTGGAGGAGCGAGCGCAGGAGCGCGTCCTCCGCCGCGATCCCCGAGGCGAACGCGAACCCCGCAGCCCCGCCCTCGAGCGCGGCGAGCTGCGTCTCGAACCCGTTGCGCGTGGGGTTGGACCCCCGGGAGTACTCGTGCCCGGCGCGGAGCACGTTGATCCCGTCCTGAACGAAGGTGGACGTCTGGTAGATCGGCGGGATGACCGCGCCGGTCAGCGGGTCGGGGTCCTGCCCGGCGTGGATGGCCCGGGTGTTGAACCCGGGGGTGCGCTCCAAGAACTCAGCGAAGTCCCGGCTCATGCCGCGGCTCCTTCCTCTGCGTAGTCGATGTGGTCGAGACGGGCCTTGGCCTCGCGGCCCTGGGGTGCGGGGATGTGGGCCTCGCGGCCCTGGGATGCGGGGACGACGACGCCGGCCGCCTCAAGCGCCCGCTCCAGGTCTGCGATGAGACCCCGGACAGGCTCGAGCCCCACGGACAGGCGAACGGTCCCCAGGCTGATGCCGCCGGCCGCGCGCTGCTCGGGAGTGAGCCGCACGTGCGTCATCGAGGCCGGGTGGGCCACGAGGGACTTCGTGTCCCCGATGTTCGCCACGAGCCGGAAGGCCGAGAGCGCATCGACGAACCGCTCGACCTGCTCCCACTCCCGCCCCTCCTCCACCGCGAGATCGAAGGAGAAGACCGACCCCACCCCCGCAGGGCACAGGCTCTCCGCGAGCTGCTCATTGCGGGAGGGGCCGCCGGCGTCGCCCCCGACGCCCGGGTGGTGGACGGCCGCCACCGCGGGGTGGGACGCGAGGAACTCCGCGAGCGCCAGGGC
>JAGLBH010000320.1 GCA_018260285.1 Arthrobacter sp.
GGGGTTCAAATTCTGACCCAAACTGGGCGTTGTTTTGGCCTTGTGCAGGGCTCGCTGCCTTGGAATCTGGCGGCCACCTGAACCTTCAATTTTTCTACCATCATATCACCGTCCGAATCACGAGGTTCTTAGACGGCCGGAAAATTGAATTCCTTTTTTTTTGTTGGTCTTTTCCAGGCGGAGGACGATTGGAAATTGGCTCGATCCGTGTACGATTTCACGGTCAAGGACGTCGGGGGAAATTACGTTTCCCTGGATAAATACAGGGGCCACGTTCTCCTCATAGTGAACATCGCCTCCAAGTGCGGTCTGACCGCGACCAACTACAAGGAACTGGTCGAACTCCACGACAGGTTCCACGATTCGAAGGGACTCAGGATTCTGGCATTCCCGTGCAATCAATTCGGCGGACAGGAGCCGGGTACTGACGAGGATGTGGTCTGCTTCGCCAAGAAGAAAAACGCTCACTTCGACATTTTCAGTAAGATCAAAGTGAACGGAGAGGATGCTTCTCCGCTGTGGAAATACCTGAAGAGAGAACAGGGTGGAACTTTGGGAGAGTGAGTATCTCCTCATTCTTCTTCTTCTTCTTCTTCTTCTCCTCTTGTCTTTCATTTTTTTTTCTTCTGCTTTCCGGAGCTTGATCGAATGACCGACGAATTGATTTGTCTTTCTTTCCAGCGCGATCAAATGGAATTTCACGAAATTCATCGTCGACAGAAATGGAAAAGTTGTCGAGAGACACGGACCAACGACGGATCCTTTGGTAACCCTTTCTTCTGCCTCTCAAGTTTTGGAGATTCCGAATTGTTTATCACCACCCCCTTTTGAAAATTTAAAAATTACTTTTAAACCTTAAAGTAACTCTTAATAATTAGAAAACTAATCGCTATTTGTTGCTCTGAGTACCCTTGCCCTTTGGGCATTACCTTGACTCCTAATCTACACATCTATTTATCGATTAAACTGTTCGCCATTATTTTCGTCAATTCGAGATTTCTC
>JAGLBH010000321.1:0-522 GCA_018260285.1 Arthrobacter sp.
CTTTCTCTCTCTACCTCTCTATCTCTCTCTCTGTACATCTCTTTCTATCTAGATATCTCTCATTCTCTCTACATCTCTTTCTCTCTCTACCTCTCTATCACACTCTTTCTGGATATCTCTCTCTCTCTCTAAATCTCTCTCAACCTCTCTATCTCTCTCTTTCTAGATATCTCTCTCTCTACATCTCTCTCTATCTCTACCTCTCTTCTCTCTCAACCTCTCTATCTCTCTCTACCTCTCTCTACCTCTCTATCTCACTCTTTCTGGATATCTCTTTCTACCTCTCTATCTCTCTCTACATCTCTTTCTATCTGGATCTCTCTCTCTCTACATATCTTTTTACCTAGATCTCTCTCTCTCTCTCTCTACATCTCTCTCTCTCTACATCTCTCTCTCTCTACATCTCTCTCTATCTCTCTCTCTACATCTCTCTCTCTCTCTACATCTCTCTCTCTCTCTCTCTCTCTCTCACTCTACATCTCTCTCTCTCTCTCACACCTCTCTATATCAATCAACCACCCC
>JAGLBH010000322.1 GCA_018260285.1 Arthrobacter sp.
AGAGCGGGATGGCCGGGAGGTCCTTGAGCAGGATCTCCTGGGCCTTGTCACCGGCGGCGTCCGCGGCCTTGGGGTCCTTGGCGCGCTGCATCTCGTCGAGCGCCTTGTCGAACTCGGGGTTCGAGTAGTCGCCGTCGTTGGAGGCGGCGCCGGTCTTGAAGATCGGCTCGAGGAAGTTCACGCGGGACGGGTAGTCGGCGATCCAGCCGGTGCGGAAGGCGACGGTGATCGTCTTGTCGGTGATCTCGGAGCGCAGCTGCTTGAAGGTCGGGTAGGCCTTGCCCTGCGCCTGGATGCCGAGGGTGTTCTTGAGGTCGTTGCACACCGCGTCGACCCAGCTCTGGTGGCTCGCGTCGGCGTTGTAGGCGATCTCGAAGACGCCGTCCCACTTCTTGATGGCGTCGGCCTTGGCCCACAGCTCCTTGGCCTTGGCCGGGTCGTGCTTCAGGGCCTCGGAGCCCGGGATCTTCTCGTTGTAGCCCTCGATGGCGGAGGTCGTGAACTCGGTCATCGGGGTGCGGGCGCCCTGGAAGATCTTCTCGGTGATCTGCGGGCGGTTGATGGCCATCGAGATGGCCTGGCGGCGCAGGCGGCCCTCCTCGTCGTTCCCGAAGTGCGCGAGGCGCTGCGGGATCGTGAACGTGTAGTTGTTCATGTAGGGCTTGTTGGAGTTGGAGTCCGGGAAGTCCTTCTGGAAGGTGCCCAGGGCGCTCTGCGGCACCGTGTAGCCGATGGTGTCCAGCGCACCGGACTGCAGGTCGGCGTAGGCGGTGTCGTTGGAGGTGTAGAACTTGTACTCCAGCCCGTCGTTGGCCGGGGTGCGCGAGCCCTTGTAGTCGGGGTTCTTGACCAGCGTGATGCCCTCGTTGTGCTTCCAGGAGTCCGG
>JAGLBH010000323.1 GCA_018260285.1 Arthrobacter sp.
CGCCTTCTCGACCGCGCCCCAGTGCCGGGCCAGCGCGAGGGCCGCCGCGTTTGCCCGGTCCGTGGCGGTCTCCGCGCGGAAGGCCTTCATGAGCGTGCCCGTGTCGATGGAGACGGGGCAGGCGATGGAGCAGGTGCCGTCCGCGGCGCAGAGGTCGATCGCGTCGTGCCCGTAGTCCTCGTGGAGGGCGGCGAGGAAGGCCGAGCCCTCGGGCTGGCGGGCCATCTCGCGGCGGAGGGCGATGCGCTCGCGCGGCGTCACGGTGATGTTCCGCGAAGGGCAGGCCGCCTCGCAGAAGCCGCACTCAACGCAGTCCGTCGCCACCGCCTCGATCGCCGGAACCGTCATGAGGTTCTTGAGGTGGATCTCCTGGTCGCGGGTGAGCTTGACGTCGGGGGCCAGAATGCCCGCCGGGTCCAGGAGCTCCTTGACGCGCCACATGAGACGGAAGGCCGTTGACCCCCACTCCCGCTCGACGAACGGGGCCATGCTCAGGCCCGTGCCGTGCTCGGCCTTGAGGGAGCCCTCGTAGCGGTCGAGGATGAGCTCGACGAAGTCCTCGATGAACCCCGAGTAGCGGGCCACCTCCTCGGGGCTGTCGAAGCGCGGGGTGAGGAAGAAGTGCAGGTTCCCGAAGGCCGCGTGCCCCATGACGTAGTCGGGGAAGCCGTAGCGGCGCAGCAGCTCCATGAGGTCGAGCGCCGCCTCGCCGATCCGGGCGGGCGGGACGCAGAGGTCCTCCGTGATGAGCGCGCTGCCCTGGGGGCGCTGGCGGCCGATGAGCGGCATGAGGCCGCCCCGGATCTCCCAGGCCTGGGCCA
>JAGLBH010000324.1 GCA_018260285.1 Arthrobacter sp.
CGAGATTGCCAGAGGTGAGATAGGGGAGTGCTGCTGGAGAATAAAAAAAAAATTTTTTTTAGCTTGTTTCGCTGGAAAACTCTGGAGAAATTTCGCCGAATTTGAGAGGGGAAAGACTCCGAAGATTTTCTCTTTGGGGGGCGAAAATCAAAATTTCGTTTTAAACTTCATTTTTTTTTCCTCTGTTGAAAATTGTTCGATTCCAGCCCTTCCAGTTATTAAAACATTAAAAGGTTTTTCAACTAGATTTCCAGTTCGTTTTTTCTTCCAGTTCTCTCCGGATCTCGCTGGAATTCGCTCGGAATCTATTTTCAATTTTTATTTTTCAATTTAATTTTTCAGGGAATGCCTCCGACTCGCGATTTGCGATTGCGAGAATATCGCCCGAGAGCGAAACTTTAATTTTGTTTTTTTACTTCAGAGAGAGAGAGAGAGAAAATGAAAATTGGCGAACGAAAAACAAACGTGGAGATAATGGTAAGAGGAAATGTGATATTGAGGAAAATCGAGCAGCTAGAGAGAGAGAGAGGTAGATAGAGAGAGAGAGAGAGACAGATGTAGAGAGAGAGAGAGATGCAAAGAGAGAGAGAGAGAGAGAGATGTAAAGAGTGATATATATATAGAGGGAGAGAGAGAGAGAGAGAGAGAAAGAAAGGGAGATAAAGAGAGATCGCAGAGAAATCGAAGAGAAAGAAAAAAAAGGAAAGAGAAAAAATCGATGAAAGATGAAATGAGAGAGAGATAGAAATTGAAGTAAAAAAGAGACAGAGAGAGGACAGATAAATTAAAGAGAAATGAAAAAAGAGAAAGTAAGAGAG
>JAGLBH010000325.1 GCA_018260285.1 Arthrobacter sp.
GACGAACACGTTCTGCGCGGTCGGCAGCGCGGCGAGGATGACGACGACGAAGGCCGTCCAGCCGTCCAGCCCCATGACCGCGGCGAGCAGCCAGGCGACGGCCGGCATGACGAGGAGCTTCGTGGCCGTGGCCGCGAGGATGTCCGCCCGGCCCGTGCGGTCCCCGAAGAGCCGCGCCCCCACGAGAGAGATGCCGAACCCGACGAGCAGCACCGCGACGTGCCCCTGGCCCAGGATGTGGATCGGCTGCGCGACCAGCTCAGGCAGGGGAATGTGCGTCAGAGAGAGGACGAGGCCCAGGGCCGTGCCCCAGATCATCGGGTTGAGGAACACCTGGCCCACGCTTCTCAGGGTGCTTCCCAGCCCTCCGGCCCGGCGCTCCAGCGCGGTGAGGTCCATGAGGACCACTGTGAGGGGCTGCATGACGACGAACTGGAAGACCATCGGCGCCACGAGGTAGGCCGGACTGCCGAGGACGAAGGTCGCGAACGGCAGGCCCAGGTTGCCGACGTTCGCGTAGCTGCCACTCAGGGCGCCGATCGTCGCCGCGTTGGCCGGGTGCCCACGGAGGCGGAACCACGCGAAGACCACGGCCCAGGCGACTGTTGCCGAGACGGCGGCGATGAGCAGCGGCGCGGAGAGCACCGCCTTGAGGTCCGCCTTCGCGAGGACGTCCAGCATGACCGCCGGCCCCGTGACCCAGAAGGCCATCTTGCCGAGGACCGGCTGCGGGTTGTCCCCGAGGAGCTTGAACCGCCCTGCCAGGTACCCGACGCCGATGACGGCCCAGATGATAGCGAACCCCTCGACGAC
>JAGLBH010000326.1 GCA_018260285.1 Arthrobacter sp.
CCGGAGAACTTCCTCATCGGCGGGGCGGGCACGAGCACGGGCCTGACCCGCGAGCTCGTCATCAACCCCGAGCTGAGCGAGGGAATCCTGCACATCACCGCCCGCGCGGCCGCCTGCGACGGCGAGCCCGGGGGCGAGATCCCCGACCACGCCGCCTGCCACCTGTACCAGCAGGACTGGGGCATCCCGGTGACCGTGGTCCCGGCCGGCGAGGGGGAGACGGAGCTCGTCATGGACCTGCGCGGCATCAACTAGGCCGACGGCGTCGATGCCCCCGGGGCTGTCTCGGGGGCATCGGCGGGCTTCTCCGCGCTCCAGACGAGCAGCGCGCCTGCGATCGCCACGAGCCCGATGCCCGCGTAGGCCGTCCACGAGAGCGCCTGGCGGAGCACCACGAGCCCGATGAGCGAGCCGATGACCGGGTCCAGCGCGAAGAGCGTGCCGACGACGCGGGCGCTCGTGATGCCGCCCGCAATCGTGTCCACGGTGAACGGGATGGCCACGCCCAGGACCGCCGAGACCGCCACGAGCCCCCACTGGGCCGCGCTCACGCCGGGGATGTGCGAGGCGCCCCAGGGGAGCGTCACGATCGAGGCCACGGCAACCGAGAGGGCCAGCCCGCTGTAGGCGCTCTTGCCCTCGCCCGAGCCGGATTTGCCCACGCGGCTCGTGAGTACGGCGTACGCCGCGAAGAATGCGCCGGCGAGGAGGGCGAACACGTAGCCGAGGGGGTCGCCGTGGTTGCCGGGCCCGAAGGAGATGAGCGCGACGCCGGCCAGCGCCAGCCCCGCGCAGAGGAACTCGGGCAG
>JAGLBH010000327.1 GCA_018260285.1 Arthrobacter sp.
GCTCGGCGTTCTCTGCGAAGACGCCCGCGTCCGGCCCGGTGACGGCGAGGACGTCCTCGATCCAGGCGCGGGCCTCGTCGGCGCTGCGCACGGACACGGGGCAGTCCAGGCCGAAGATCGATCGGTCCGGCCCGAACGCCTCGACCGTGCGCTCGAGGAAGGGCCTGGCGAGGCGGCGCCGCTCGGCGAGGGTCCCGCCCTGGGGAGCTTCCGCGAAGAGGCCGGAGAGCTTGACCTGCACGCGCGGATCCCCCGCAAGGCGCCGGAGGTCCCGCTCCCAGGCCGGCGCGTCGCCCGCGCTCTCATTCGGCGCCGCAGCGAGGGGCGGCTTGCCCGCATGGTCGAGGATGACGGTCAGCGGCTCATCGAGCAGCTGGAGGGCGTCCGCGAGCGCGGCGATCTGCGATCGGTGCAGGCAGAGTTCCAGGGGCAGACCCCAGCCGGCGTAGACGGCGAGGCCCTGCCGGAAGGCCGCGCTCCGCAGGTAGTCCGGCCCCAGGCCCTGGCAGTTGTCGCGCACGGCCGCCAGGACAGGGCCCGGCCCGGCCGGCATCCCATCCCCCGCGGCGATCTCCGCCACGCGGAGGGGCGGCACATAGCCCCGGACCACGCCGGGATGCGCGCCCGCGGCCTCGGCGACAAGCCGGGCCTCGGCGTCGTCCTTCCCCGCCCCGGGGTCTCCCTCGACGACGACGACGCCCGCCGCCTCCCACCCCTCCTCGCCCAGCCAAGGCGCGGCGAGAGACGAAGCACCCCCAAGGAACGGGT
>JAGLBH010000328.1 GCA_018260285.1 Arthrobacter sp.
GGGCCGGGCCGGGCCGGGCACCGCGGCGGAGCGGGTGCGGCTAGAGCCAGCTGCGGATGAGGATCCAGGCTTGGCCGGCCAGGCCGTAGAGGGCGTAGAAGGTCAGCGGGACCATGACGAGCCATTCCATCTGGGAGCCCGTCTTGCCCAGGAAGGGCAGGGCGAAGCGCTTGGTGTTGAGGGGCCAGAGGAGGCCCACGCCGCCGGCGGTGAAGAGGTCTCCCACGATGTGCACGGCCACTCCGAGGCCGACGGCCACGGCAAACCAGTGCCCCTCGGCGGGCTGGCCGACCCCCACGCTGATGCCCGCAGCCAGGGCGGCGACCCACCCCCACCGGGGACCGGGAATGAACTTGAGCGCCTTGAGAGCCAGTGCCCCGAGCAAGAGCGATGCCACGGCGGGACCCCACGCCGCCTGGCCGATGAACATCGCCAGACCCACTGCAAGGACGCCCACCACCGAGTGGGTTCCGGCCCGGTGACCGCCCGCCACGCGCTCGAGCACGCGCGCTGTCACAGTGGTCAGCGGAGGAAGCGCCCGGGTCAGAGTGGATTTCCGGTGATCCAGGTCCGGCAGGAGTGCCGCCCCCGCGCAGACAAGCGCTCCCGTGAGCACTCCTGCCGGGTCGGCAGGAAGCAGGGCGAAGCCTGTGCCGGTCGTCGTCACCGCCACCCAAGCCGCTGCGCCGCTGGCCGCGTGGTGCCCGCCCATCATGTGAAGTGCTCTCCTGCCGTCAGTGAGGATGACTCGTTCATC
>JAGLBH010000329.1 GCA_018260285.1 Arthrobacter sp.
TGGGCTCATCAAACAGCATCACCTTGGGTTCCATGGCCAACGCACGGGCGATCGCCACCCGCTGTTGCTGACCACCGGACAAACGCGAGGGGAATTCGTTGGCCTTTTGCGCAATGCCGACTTTTTCCAGCAGTGCCAGCGCCTTGGCTTCGCGCTCTTTCTTGCCGCGCTTGCGCACGACTTTTTGCGCCAGGCAGAGGTTTTCCAGCACGGTCATGTGGGGGAACAGGTTGAAGTGCTGGAACACCATGCCGACTTCGCGGCGATAGGCGTTCACATCCGTTTTCGGGTCGGCCAGTTGCAGGCCGTCGATGCTCACTGAGCCTGCGTCAAACGCCTCCAACCCGTTAAGGCAGCGCAGAAAGGTGGATTTTCCCGACCCCGAAGGGCCGATCACCACCAGCACTTCGCCCTTGGCGACTTGAGTGGTGACGTGGTCCACCGCGCGCACCACGTGGCCACGGGTGTCGAAGACTTTTACCAGATCGCGGACTTCAATCACTTTGCGCGAGCCTCCGCTCAAGCCGGCTGGCCATTTTCGACAGCGGCAGGTTGATCAACAGGTACAGTCCTGCCACACAGAACAGGATTTCAAACGGCGAGAACGAGGTGGTGATGACTTCACGGCCGCTTTTGAGCAGCTCGGTAATCGCGATCACCGATACCAGCGAGGTGTCTTTCACCAGGCTGATAAATTGCCCGGCCAGGGGCGGCAGCACGCGTTTGAGCGCCTGCGGCAGCACCACATGG
>JAGLBH010000032.1 GCA_018260285.1 Arthrobacter sp.
ACGCGCACGCCCGTCTCCGTGCGGTCCACCGCGTTGGCCCGGCTCTGCGCGAGGACGGTCATGCCGGCGTCCGCGAAGGACTGCTCGAGGACCTCTGCGGCGTCCTGGTCCTCCCCGGGGAGCACCCGGTCACGCGAGGAGATGAGGGTGACCCTGGCGCCGAGGCCGTTGTAGGCGGAGGCGAACTCAGCGCCCGTGACGCCGGAGCCGATGACGATGAGGTGCTCGGGGATCTCCTTGAGGTTGTAGATCTGCGTCCACGTGAAGATCCGCTCGCCGTCCGGCTTGGCCGTGTCGAGCTCCCGGGGGTGGGCTCCGACGGCCAGGAGGACCGCGTCGGCGCTCAGGCGCTCTTCGCCCTGCTCGGTCTCGGCGATGACGGTCGTGGGGTCCGCGAGGCGGCCTGTTCCGTCGATGACTCGGACCCCAGCGGCCTCGAGCCCCGCGCGGATGTCGCGGGACTGGCTCTTGGCCAGCTCCAGGAGGCGGGCGTGGACCATGCCCAGGTCTGCGGAGACGTGCTCCACCCCGATGGAGGCGTCCCCCACCTTGACGCCCAGGTTGCGGGCGGCGCTCAGGCGGCTCATGACGTCTGCCGAGGCGATGAGGGTCTTGGAGGGCACCACGTCCGTGAGCACTGCGGCGCCGCCCAGGCCCTGCCGCTCGATAAGGGTGACGTCTGCGCCCAGGGAGCGCGCGACGTGGGCGGCTTCATACCCTCCGGGGCCTCCGCCGATGATGACGAGCTTGCGAGCGGTTTTCTCGTGAATGTGAGTCACTGGGGTCATCTCTTCCGAAGAGTTGTGCGAGCGGGGGGCGTCAGTCCGCCTCGGCGAGCACCGCGGCGATTTCCTTCACTGTCTCCATGATGGCATCCTCGCCGTATTCAGGCCCAGCCGCCATGAGGCCGTCGGCCCCGAGCAGCACGAGGGCGGGCGTGCCCTGAATGCCTGAGATGAACGTGAAGAGCCCTTCCTTGTCGCTGAACATCTCCAGCTCCGAGTGCGCCCACGCCTCCGGGACGGACTCGGTCTGAGGGCCGAAGAGGTAGACGATCCGCATGTCTCCGGCGATCCGTCGGAGCTCGGGCTCCATCGCGAGCACGCCTCGGCAGGATCCGCAGCTGTCCGAGACGTAGAGGACGATCGAGGGCCCCCGCAGGTACAGGTCCACCGAGGGGACGATCCCAGGCTCCCCCGTGAGGCGGTTGAGCACCACGGCGGGGTTGGGGCGGCGGACGTACTCGTCCTCCTCGTAGATCTCAGGGGTCGACGCCGGGGCGGCCATGACGGCCTCCCCGCTCGAGGAGGATGAGGACTTCTTTCCGGAGAACTCGGACGCGGCCAGGCAGAAGCCGAGAGCCGCCAGAACCAGGGCGGTGACCGCCACAGGAGGATGCTCGAGCATGAGGGCAGCCGCAGCCAGGACGAGCGCCGCATTGCGCCCGACGGTCCACCAGGACATCGCGGACTCGCCGGCACCGAAGCAGTGGCAGGACGCCTCGCTGCCCGATCGGACGGCGCGAGCCACGACCACGGCGAAGGCCAGGGAGAGGAGGAGAGCTGCGGCCGCGGGGACGATGACCCAGGGGCGAGGGGTGAGGAGCAGCGCGGCGCCCAGCGCGATCTCGCACCACGGGAAGGCCTGGGCGACGACTCCCCTGCCCAGCGCGGACGGAAGGCTCAGCGCCTTGACCGCGTCCGCGACCGACCCCGGGGCGCGGAGCTTTCCGACGCCGGAGACGATGAAGACACCTGCCAGAATGAGGCGCACGGCGAGTGTGACTGTGTCAAAAATCATAGGGTGATGCTCTCTGATCGCATGGTGCGCAGAGCGGTCTGCGCAGACGTTCTCCATACATTCTTCCAGCAACCCGGATAACCTAGAGCCTGTGGAGCATATTGAGGAACACCCAGGTTTTGAGGCGGCCCGTGAGGCTGCGGAGTACATCGCGGAGAAGACGGGGGTGTCCCGACACGACATTGCCCTGACCCTCGGCTCAGGATGGTCCGAGGCGGCAGACCTCATCGGAGAGACCACCCACACCCTGAACGCGGCTGAGGTGCCGGGCTTCCATGCCCCCAGCGTCCCCGGCCACGTGGGCACCCTGCGCTCGGTTCTCACCCCGAAGGGCACGCGCGTCCTCGTGCTGGGCGCCCGCACGCACTTCTACGAGGGCAAGGGCGTCCGCGCCGTCGTCCACGGCGTCCGCACCGCTGCCGCGGCAGGGGCCACGACGATGATCCTCACCAACGGCTGCGGCTCGCTCCGGGGCGAGTGGCTCCCCGGCACCCCGGTCATCGTCTCCGACCACATCAACATGACCGCCGCGTCCCCTCTCGAGGGCGCCACGTTCGTGGACCTCACCAGCCTCTACTCGCCGCGCATCGCCGAGGTGGCACGCGGCGTGGACTCGTCCCTGCCCAGCGGCGTCTACGCCCAGCTCACGGGTCCCCACTACGAGACCCCGGCCGAGATCCGCGCCCTCCGAACCCTCGGGGCGGACCTCGTCGGGATGTCGACCGCGCTCGAGGCCATCGCGGCCCGTCATGCGGGCATGGAGGTCTTCGCCCTCTCCCTCGTGACGAATCTCGCGGCCGGCTCGACAGAGGCGTCCCTCGACCACCAGGAAGTCATCGCTGCAGGCAAGGAGGCCGGTCCCCGCATCTCCCGGCTCCTCGCCGAGATCGTCGCATCCCTCTGACGACCTCGCCCTCCCCCTTCCGTGAAAGGCAATCGCCATGATCCGCCCCGCTTCTTCCCCCACCGCTGACGACTCCCTCTTCGCCCACGCCGAGCAGTGGGCGGCCTCTGATCCTGACGCCGAGAGCGCCGCGCAGCTCGCCAGGACTCTCTCCGCCGCCCGCCAGGGAGACGCCGTCTCCCTAAGCGAGCTGCGCACTGCCTTCGCAGGTCCCCTCGCCTTCGGCACGGCCGGTCTGCGGGGGCCCATCGGGCCGGGGCCGGCTCGCATGAACGTCGTCGTTGTCCGCCAGACCGCTGCGGGGCTGGCCCGCTTCCTCCTCGCCGCCGCCGCGGAGAAGGGCTTCGACTCCGCCCCGCACGTGGTCATCGGCTTCGACGCGCGCCACCGCTCCGCGGACTTCGCCCGCGAGTCAGCCGCCGTTCTCGTGGCAGCGGGCGTGCGCGTCAGCGTGCTCCCGAAGCCCCTCCCGACGCCGGTGCTCGCCTTCGCGATGCGTCGTCTCGGGGCCGACGGCGGGATCATGGTCACCGCGAGCCACAACCCGCCCGCCGACAACGGGTACAAGGTCTACCTGGGCGGCCGCGTGGTGACGGGCGCCGGGCAGGGTGCGCAGATCGTCCCGCCGTCCGACGCGCTCATCGCCGCCGCGATCGACCACGACGCCCCGGGAGACGCCATTCCCGCGGCCGCCTCCGGCTGGGAGGAGCTGGGAGACGAGGTCCAGGAGGAGTACATCTCCGCGGCCCTCGCCGCCCTGGGCTCCGCGGAGCACGACCTGCGGATCGTCACCACAGCCATGCACGGGGTGGGCGGAGAGACGCTTCTCGAGCTCCTCACCCGAGCCGGCTACGCCGGTGTGACCCCCGTGGCCGAGCAGCAGGAGCCGGACCCTGACTTCCCCACGGTCTCCTTCCCCAATCCTGAGGAGCCCGGGGCCATTGACCTCGCCCTCAAGACGGCTGAGCGGGAGAGCGCGGACCTCGTCATCGCCAATGATCCCGACGCCGACCGCTGCGCTGTCGCTGCCTTCGACCCCGCGCTCCAGGCCTGGCGCATGCTGCGCGGCGACGAGCTCGGCGCGATCTTCGGCCACTGGGCTCTGCAGCGACTTCAGGCGGAGGGCGGCGCCGGCGTCGTCGCCAACTCGATCGTCTCCTCTCGCCTGCTCGGGGCGATGGCCGCGAGCGTCGGAGCGGAACATCGCCAGACGCTCACCGGGTTCAAGTGGATCGCCCGCGAGGAGGGCCTGCGCTTCGGGTTCGAGGAGGCCATCGGCTACCTCGTGACCCCCGAGCTTGTCCGGGACAAGGACGGCATCACCGCCGGCCTGGCGATCGCCCACATCGCCGCGGCGCTCAAGGCGGAGGGCCGCACCCTCTTCGACGTCCTGGACGCGCTCTACCTCCAGCACGGCGTGCACCTGACAGACCAGCTCTCGCTGCGCCTGGACAGCATCTCGCTCGTCACGCCGCTCATGGCCCGCCTGCGCACGGCTCCTCCTGCGGAGCTCGGCGGCTCCGAGGTCGTCGAGGTCCACGACCTCACGGAGGGGTTCGAGGGCCTCCCGCCCACTGAGGGGCTGCTCTACCTCACCCGCGACCGCTCCCGCGTGATCGTGCGACCCTCCGGCACCGAGCCGAAGCTCAAGGCCTACATCGAGACGATCGCAGACGCGGACGCCTCGAGCGAGGTCCAGGCCGCCAAGGCCCTGGGCGCCGAGCGCATCCTCCAGATCCGCTCCGACCTGTCCGAAGCCCTCGGACTCTGACCCTCCTAGGAGATCATGAACACCGACACGACGCCCGCTGACCGCACTGCCGCTCAGCTCGCCGCAGCCATCGACCACACCCTCCTCAAGCCCGAGGCGTCCCGGGAGGACATCCTCCGCGTCTGCCAGGAGGCGCGCGAGCACGGCTTCGCCTCCGTGTGCGTCAACCCCCTGTGGGTCTCGACGGTGGCGCAGGCGCTCCAGGGCAGCGAGGTCAAGACCTGCTCTGTCGTGGGCTTCCCCCTCGGGGCCGTCACGACCGCGGCCAAGGTCTTCGAGACCCGCCAGGCGGTCCAGGACGGCGCCCAGGAGATCGACATGGTCATCGACATCGCCGCCGCCCGCCGGGCCGACGGCCCCGCCCTGGAGGCGGACATCTCTGCCGTGGCCCAGGCGGCGCACGACGGCGGGGCGATCCTCAAGGTCATCATCGAGACCTCCCTGCTCGACGACGAGGCGAAGGTCCTGGCCTGCACGTCGGCCGTGGCGGCGGGTGCCGACTTCGTCAAGACGTCCACCGGCTTCAACGGCGGCGGCGCCACCGTGGAGGACGTGCGCCTCATGCGCTCGACCGTGGGGCCGACGATCGGGGTCAAGGCCTCCGGCGGGGTCCGGACCCGGGAGGACGCTCTCGCAGTGCTCGACGCCGGGGCCAGCCGCATCGGCGCCAGCTCGGGCATCGCCATCGTCAGCGGCGGCCAGGGCGCTGCGGGCTACTGAGCTTGCGCGCGGGGCAGAGCGCCCCTGTCCGAGAGGGCTGACAGCTAGAGTAAAATCCCTTGTTGAACCTTAAGTTTTACTTCTCATTCCGTAAGGACGTGCCCCATGGCCGATCAGCGCCACAAGCTCCACTCCGGTGAAGGACACCTCGGATCCAACCTCGCGATCTTCGCCGTCTGCCTCGTCATTCTGCTTGCAGGCTTCTACGTGCTGAACTTCGTGACGTTCCAGACCCCGTGGCCGTTCATCGCGTGCATCCTCCTGGTCGGCCTCGCCTACTTCATCCCGAAGCAGATCCTGGGCCGCTCCGACTCGCACGGCGAGTAGGCTTCTTCTCCTCATCCCGCGCTTAACGCGCTCTTAACGCGATTTTGGGTCGATCGGGGCGTCTCACAGCATGTGAGACGCCCCGATCGACCCATTTAAGAGGCGCGGGGATGCGCTCCCCGGGGAACCTTGCTTAGATGGAGAGCATGAGCCAGACACCCTCCACCGCCAGTGAGACCACGCCTGAGGCACCGTGGCCTCTGCGCGTCCTTGCCGAGAAGCTCAAGGCCCACATCGAGCGCGCGCCGCAGGCCTGGGTGGAGGGGCAGCTCATCGAGCTCAACCGGCGCGGGCAGAACACGTTCATGACCCTGAGAGACGTGGACGCCGAGGTCTCCCTCCCCGCCAGCGCCTGGGGAAGCCAGGTGGACTCGAATGCTCCCGGCATTTCAGTGGGCGCCCGGGTGGTGGCCCAGATCAAGCCGCAGATGTGGCTGAAAACGGGCCGTCTCAGCATGAACGTCACGGCTCTGCGGCCGGTGGGTCTCGGAGACCTCCTCGCTCGCATCGAGCAGCTGCGCTCGGCTCTGTCTGCTGAGGGTCTCTTCGACGCGCGGCGCAAGCAGACCCTTCCTGCGCTCCCCCAGAAGATCGGCCTCATCACCGGACGGGACTCGGACGCGGAGAAGGACGTGCTCCGCAACGCGGCCCTGCGCTGGCCTTCCGTCCAGTTCGAGGTGCGCACCGTGGCCGTCCAGGGCGCCCGCGCCGTGGCCGAGGTGTCCGCTGCGCTGAGGGATCTCGACGAGGACCCGAGCGTGGACGTCATCATCATCGCCCGCGGCGGCGGCGCTCTGGAAGATCTTCTCCCCTTCAGCGACGAATCCCTCATCCGGGCGGTGAGCGCCGCCCGGACCCCGGTGGTGAGCGCCATCGGGCATGAGGCAGACCACCCGATCCTGGACGACGTGGCCGATCTGCGGGCCTCCACCCCGACCGACGCGGCCAAGCGCGTGGTCCCTGACCTGACGGAAGAGCTCGAGCGGATCGAATCTGCCCGATGGAGCCTGAACCGCATTCTGGCTCAGAGCATCGACCGCGAGAGGGACCGGGTGGCTGCCCTGCGGAGTCGTCCGGCCCTGCTCCGCCCCGAGTCCATCTTCGAGACCCACCGCGAGCGCCTCTCGGCAGCCCGCGAGAGGGCTGAGAGGGCCGTCTCCGTCCGGATCGAGCGAGAGCGCGTCTCCACCGAGCATGTTCTGGCCCGTGTCCGGTCCCTCTCCCCCCAGCAGACCCTGGACCGCGGTTACGCCGTGGTGCAGGACGCCCAGGGCGCCCTCGTCTCGGACGCCTCAGCGCTCCAGCCCGGCGAGGACGTTCAGGTTCTGCTCGCCCGGGGCCGCCTCCACGCAACTGTCCTCTCCTCCACCGAAGGAATCTCCTCATGACCGCTCAGCATGACGCCCCCCTTGACTCGCTCACCTACGAGCAGGCCCGAGACCAGCTGGTCAGCGTGGTCAGCCAGCTGGAGACCGGCGGCACCCCTCTCGAGGAGTCCATCGCCCTCTGGGAACGAGGAGAGGCCCTCGCAGCACGCTGCGAGGACCTCCTGAACGGGGCTCAGAAGCGGCTTGACGCCGCCCGCCAGAAGTCCCAGGGCTGAGTTTCAGGCGCTCTCGGCGATCCATCCGCTCGTGAGGCCGTGAACGCGCTGCCCGTCGAGATCCGCGAGGCTGGCAGAGACGAACTGGACGGCAGCCTCCGAGCTCTGCCAACGGGGCTTCCACTCGTCGCTCTCCGCCACGGCGGCAGAGGCGAGGGCTGCCCCTGCCGACTCTGCCGTCTGGGCGGAGGCGAAGGCTGCGGAGGCGCGCTCCAGGTAGCGGGCGATGAGCGGAGCGTAGGGGTCATCCCTGACGGACCCGTCGTCGCCCATGACGGCGTCCCTCGCGACGCTGTCCACGAATCCGGTGGCCACGGCGGCGGGCTCAAAGACGCCCACCCGCACTCCGAAGGCGGCGGCGACGGGAGCCAGGGACTGCATGAACCCCTCCACCGCGAACTTGCTCGCGCAGTAGGCGTCGTTGAACGGCTGACCCACCACGCCGCCCACACTCGTGACGGTGAGGATCGTGCCGCGGCCTTGCGGCCGCATGTGCCGGAGAGCGGCCTGGGTCAGCGCGACAGCGCTGAAGAAGTTCGTCTCCATCTGGTCGCGCACCACGGCCATAGGGAGCTGCTCGGCCGTGCCCACGGCGCCACGGCCCGCATTGTTGATGAGGATGTCCAGTCCGCTGCTCTGCGCAATCGAGTCCACGAGAGATGCCGCCCCTTCGGCGTCACGCACGTCCAGGACGTGAATCAGGCCTCCGGCCCTCGCAAGCTCCGCACCGTCCTCCGCTCGGCGCACGGTTCCGTGAACGGTGTGTCCCAGGCGCACGAGCTCGAGCGCACAGTGAAGGCCCATGCCGGAGGAGACGCCGGTGACGAGAGCCGTGCTCATGCGCGGCGGCTTGCCGTGAGGCGAGCGCGCTCGGCACCCACGTTGAAGTGTGCCGCCGGCCATGAGGGGCCGATCTCCTGGAGTGCCTCAATGAGGAGGTTCTGCACCGCCAGGCGGGCGTACCACTTCGAGTCGGCCGGAACCACGGCCCACGGGGCGTCCTCGGTGGTGGTGGCCTCGAGGGCCTTCTCGTAGGCTTCCTGATAGGCGGCCCACTGGGCGCGCTCCTCCAGGTCTCCGGGGTTGTACTTCCAGTACTTGTCGGGCCGCTCAAGGCGCTCCTGAAGGCGGTCCGCCTGCTCCTCCGGGCTGATGTGGAGCATCACCTTGACGAGCTTCACGCCGCGGGCTGCGAGGCCTTTCTCGAACTCGACGATGGCGCCGTACCGCCGCTGGATCTCGGCCTCGTCGGCCCACCCGTGCACGCGGTGGATGAGGACATCCTCATAGTGAGAGCGGTCGAAGACCCCGATGTACCCGGGTCCCGGAACGTGCTTCTCGATCCGCCAGAGGAAGTCGTGCTTCTTCTCCTCCTCCGTGGGGGCCTTGAACGCCATGTGCTCCACGCCCTGCGGGTCAACGGCTCCGACGACGTGGCGGACGATCCCGCCCTTCCCCGAGGTGTCCATGCCCTGGAGCACCAGGAGGACAGCGGGAGTCTTCTCGTCCGAGCGGCTCTGGGCGAAGAGCTTCTCCTGGAGCGCCGAAAGGACGGCTGCGCCCTCGGCGAGCTGCGCCGCGGCGTCGTCCTTTGTCCCCTCGAACCCCGGGTGGGAGGACGGAGAGATGTCCGCGAGGCTCACCGGAGCGCCCGTAATGCGCACGCCCGTGGGGCCGACCTCGTACTGCGCCTCAGGGGAAGACTGAGCGTCCACTTCCGAGGGCCGCTCCACGCGGCTCGAGCCGACCGCGGAGAGCACCGCGCTGACCTCCGCCAGGTGGGTCTGGGCCTCCTTGAGGCGGTCAGCGGCCTTGGCCTGCTTCTTCTGTCCTTCGGCCTTGAGCGCCTTGCGGAGCTTCTTCTCAGCCTTCTCGGCTGTGGCGACGGCCTTGGACAGGGCTTTCTGGCGCTTCTTCTCGGCCTCGGCCGCGAGGCGCTTCTCGCTCTTCTTGCTCATGTGGGGTTCCTTGGGGCGGCTCAGCGCGAGGCGCCGGGCTTGTAGGTGGAGAGGAACTGGGCGATGCGTGAAATGGCCTCGCGCAGCTGCTTGTCCTCCGGGAGGAAGACGAGGCGGAAGTGGTCGGGGGCGATCCAGTTGAACGCGGTGCCGTGGCTGATGAGGATCTTCTGCTCGCGCAGGAGGTCCAGGGCGAACTGCTCATCGTTCTTGATCGGGAAGACCTCGGGGTCCAGCTTCGGGAAGAGGTACAGAGCGCCCTCGGCCTGCTTCACGGAGACGCCGGGGATCTCGTTGAGCATCTGGTACGCCAGATCGCGCTGCTCCAGGAGGCGACCGCCGGGCAGGATGAGGTCGTTGATGGACTGGTACCCGCCCAGCGCCGTCTGAATGGCGTGCTGGCCCGGCACGTTGGAGCACAGGCGCATGTTCGCCAGGAGCCGGATGCCCTCGATGAAGTCCCCCGCTGTGTTCTTCGGCCCGGAGATCGCCATCCAGCCGGCGCGGAAACCGCAGACCCGGTACGCCTTGGACAGGCCGGAGAAGGTGAGCGTCAGGACGTCGTCGGACAGGGCCGCCGTGTGGATGTGCTCGGCGTCCTCGTAGAGGATCTTCTCGTAGATCTCGTCGGAGAAGATGACGAGGCCGTGCTTTCGAGCCAGCTCGATCATCGCCTCGAGCATCTGCCGCGTGTAGACAGCGCCCGTGGGGTTGTTCGGGTTGATGATGACCAGGCCCTTGGTCCGAGGCGTGATCTTCGCCTCCATGTCCTCAAGGCTGGGCTGCCAGTTGTCCTCCTCGACGCACGTGTAGTGCACGGGCGTGCCGCCGGCCAGGGCCACGGAGGCCGTCCACAGGGGGTAGTCCGGGGAGGGGATGAGCACCTCGTCGCCCTGGTCCAGGAACGCCATGAGGGAGAGGGTGATGAGCTCGGAGACGCCGTTGCCGATGAAGACGTCGTCCACCCGGATCTTCTGGATGCCTTTGGCCTCATAGTGCTGGGAGACGGCGGTGCGCGCCGAGTAGATGCCCTGGGCGTCCACATACCCCTGGGAGGTGGGGAGGTTGCGGATCATGTCCATCATGATGGCGTCCGGCGCCTCAAAGCCAAAGGGAGCCGTGTTCCCGATGTTCAGCTTGATGATTCGGTGGCCCTCGGCCTCCATGGCCTGGGCGGCCTGCATCACCGGCCCACGGATGTCGTAGAGGACATTTCTCAGTTTCGCGGACTGCCGGTACTCGACCATGGCTCCCCTTAAGAAGGTGCGGATTTCAGATAGTGAACTAGATTACACGGTCAGCCCGTGATGCCCTGCTCCTTGAGCCACTGGGCGGCTGCGGCGGACGGGTCCACCTTGTTCGTCCCCGAAGTCTGGCGGTTGAGGCTCACGAGCGCCTGGGTGGTCAGCTTGGACTGCACTTTGGCAATGGCCGCCTTGGCCCGGGCGTCCAGCTTCTCCGTGCGCCCCAGGGGGACCACCTGCTGGGAGGCCCAGTTGTTCTTCGTGTCCTCGAGCTTGACGAGGCTGTTGTCCTCGATGGCCGGGGACGTCGAGAAGATGTCTGCCACCTGGATCTGGTCGCTGATGAGGGCCTTGACGGTCAGGGGGCCTCCGCCGTCGGAGATCGGCTTGAACTGCTTGGGAACGCAGCCGTAGTTCTCCTTGAGCCCCGGGAGGCCGCCCGCGCGCTTGGCGAACTCTGCCGGGGCGCCGAGGACCAGCTGGTCGCAGACCTTGGCGAGGTCCTCGATGGAGGTGAGCTTGTACTTCTCTGCGGTGACGGCGGTGACCACGAGGGTGTCCGTGTCCTCGGCGGAGGCGGCGGGAAGGACCGTCAGGCCCTTCGGGGTCTTGTCCGCGAGCGCGCTCGTCACGTCAGCGCTCTTCTTGGCGGTGCTCTTCGGGTCGAAGTAGGAGAGCAGGTTGCCGTTGTAGTCCGGGACGAGGTCGATCGAGCCGTCCTGGAGCGCCTTGACGTACACCTCTCGGGATCCGATCCCGGCCTTGACGCTCGCGTTGAAGCCCTCGGCCTTGAGCGCCCCCGCATAGAGGTTGGCGATGATCTCCGACTCCGGGAAGTCCGCTGACCCGACGACGATCGACGAGCCGCTCGCGCTGCCCGACGCGCTCGTGGAGGGGGCCGAGTCGAGCGGGTTCGAGGAGGAGCAGCCGGCGAGGGCGAGCCCGAGGAGGACAGCGCCCGAGGCGAGGACAGTGCGGCGGGCGGGGCGGGGAGTGGTGGGGTTCATGAGAGTGTCCTTCGTGTGCGGTTGTCTCCAGGCTACGCCGTTCCTCGAGTTCTGCGCTCAAGCAGCCTCAGAAGCGCGGCGGCGGCCAGGTCCAGCGCGAGGGCCAGGAGGGCCACGACGGCCGCGCCGACGAACACCTGCCCGTAGTCGTTCTGCTGGAGCCCGTCGATGACGAAGCGCCCCAAGCCGCCCAGCGGAAGGATCGCGATGACCGGCACGGTGGCCACCACCTGGAGGAGGGCGCTGCGCAGCCCCGAGCCGATGACGGGCGCGGCGAGCGGGATCTCGGTCCGCAGCAGCACCTGCCTCTCGGTCATCCCCATGGCCCGCGAGGCGTCGACAACCGCCGGGTCCACGTCCGCGATGCCGGCCGCCGTCGAGGCGAGGATCGGCGGGATCGCGAGGAGGACGAGCGCGATGATCGCCGGCAGCACGCCCAGCCCGATGGCCAGAGCCGCCAGGGTGATGACGCCGAGGGTCGGCACCGCGCGGAGCATCCCCGCCAGGGCGACGACGGCGAAGCGCCCCCGCTGCGTGTGCCCCACCCACAGCCCGAGAGGCAGGGCCAGAAGCGCCGCGATCGCCATGACCGCCGCCGAATAGCCGAGGTGCTGGAGAACTCTCGCCGGGATGCCCGTCTCCCCCGACCAGTTGGCGGGATCGGCGATGAAGGCGCGGGCCATGTCTGCCGGTGTCTGAGCCGCGGAGAGTGTGTGCACAGCTGATCCTGTCATCGTCGTCGCTCCCACGGAGTCGCCAGGCGCTGGATGCCCACGAGCACGAGGTCCACCACGAGGGCCAGGGCCACCGTCAGGACAAGCCCGGCGATGATCTCGGCGGGAAAGTCCTTGTTGAGGCCGTCTCGAAAGAGATAGCCGAGGTTGGGCACGCCGATGAGCGCCCCCACCGAAACGCCGGCGATGCTGCTGACCGCCACGACGCGCGCGCCGGAGAAGAGGACGGGCAGCGCCAGCGGAAGCTCGACGCCGACGAAGCGGCGGATCGGCGTATATCCCATGGCATCGGCCGCCTCGAGCGGAGCGCGGTCCACGGAGAGAAAGGCCGAGGTGCTGAACTGCACGAGGAGGGCCACGGCGTAGATCGTCAGGGCCACGATGACGTTCGCCACGTCGAGGATCCGTGTCCCCAGGAGCACCGGCAGCACCACGAAGAGCGCCAGGGAGGGGATGGTGAAGAGCACCGACCCCAGCCCCAGGACGAACGGGCGCACCCGGGGGTGTGCGGCCGCGAGCTTGCCGAGTCCCAGGGAGAGCACCAGTCCGATGGCCAGCGGGAGCAGGGCCTGGTAGGCGTGCATCGCCGTCAGCGCGAGGAGCTGGGACGCGTGGCTGAGAACCCACTCCACGGCCTACCTCGCCCCCAGCGCGCTGAGCACTCCGGAGGGGGTGACGAGCCCGCAGGCCCTCCCCGCCTCGTCGACGACGACGCCGAAGCCCGACGGCGACGAGAGCGCCGCGTCGAGCGCGCCCCGGAGCGAGGAGCCCCGGGTGAAGAGGGAGCCGCCGGCATGGCGGGCCCCGTCCGGGCTGCGCCACCCCTGGGGGCGGCCGGCGTCGTCGATCTCGAGGGTCCAGCCCTCGGCGGAGGCGAGCGGGAGGACGGCCAGGCTCTCGGAGCCCACATAGCCGAGAGCACGGAAGCCGCGGTCGCGGCCGATGAAGCCGGCCACGAAGTCGTCCGCGGGGCTGGTGAGCAGCTCGTGAGGCTCGGCCACCTGGGCCAGGCGGCCCCCGGGTCCGAAGACGGCGATCCGCGTGCCGAGCAGGACGGCCTCGTCCACATCATGGGTCACCATGACGAAGGTCTTCTTGAG
>JAGLBH010000330.1 GCA_018260285.1 Arthrobacter sp.
AAGAAAGAGAAAGAGGGAGAGAAATAGATAGACAGATAGAGAGAGAGAGAGAGTGAGAAGAAGAAAATGAGAGAGAGAAAGCAAAATAAAGAGAGATCTAGATAAACAGATAGATAGATAGACAGATAGATAGAGAGAGAGAGAGAGAGTGAAAAGGTTAAGGAAAGAGAAAGAGGGAGAGAAATAGATAGACAGATAGAGAGAGAGAGAGTGTGTGAGAAGGAGAAAATGAGAGAGAGAAAGCAAAATAAAGAGAGATATAATAAGCAGATAGATAGAGAGAGAGAGAGAGAGAGAGAGAGAGTGAAAAGGCTAAAGAAAGAGAAAGAGGGAGAGAAATAGATAGACAGATAGAGAGAGAGTGTGTGAGAAGGAGAAAATGAGAGAGAGAAAGCAAAATAAAGAGAGATATAGATAAGCAGATAGATAGATAGACAGATAGATAGAGAGAGAGAGAGAGAGTGAAAAGGCTAAAGAAAGAGAAAGAGGGAGAGAAATAGATAGACAGATAGAGAGAGAGAGAGAGAGTGAGAAGAAGAAAATGAGGAAGAGAAAGCAAAATAAAGAGAGATATAGATAAACAGACAGATAGATAGATAGAGAGAGAGAGAGAGAGAAAAAAAAATGGCAAGCCTTCTTTTTAGCCGTGTACGACATCCGTTTAGTTTTGGAATTGGGGCACACATTCCTTGGTCGTCACGCCTCCCGAATTCAGTTTTTTTTTTTATTTATTATTTATTATATT
>JAGLBH010000331.1 GCA_018260285.1 Arthrobacter sp.
TCTTTCTCTCTCATCCTTCTCCAACTCTGACTCTCTCTCTTTCTTTCTCTGTATCTCTCTTCCTTTTTCTCTCCTTTCTCTCTCTCTTCTTCTATACCGCTCTCATTCTTTCATTTTTCTCTATATCTCTGGCTCTCTCTCTCTCTCTTTGCCGCTCTCATTTTTTCCCAATTTCTTACCATTTTCTGTCTCTCTTTCTCTCTCTCTCTCTCTCTCTCTCTCTCTCTCTTCAACCTTCTTCAACTCTGACTCTCTCTCTCTCTCTCTCTAATTCTCTCTCTTTTTTCCTTTCTTTCATTTTTTTCTCTTTCTTTCTCTGTATCTCCCTTCCTTATTCTCCCCTTTCACTTCCTTTTCTTCTATACCGCTATCAATCTTTCATTTCTCTCTACATCTTTGGCTCTCTCTCTCTCTCTTTGCCACTCTCTTTCTTTCTATTTTCTATCTCTCTCTGTCTCTCTCTCGCTCATCATCCATCTTCAACTCTGACTCTCTTTTTTTTTTCTCTCTCTCTCTCTCTCTCTTTCTATCTCTCTCTCTTTCTCTATCTCTCTCTCTCTATCTTTGTCTATCTCAATCTACATCTCTTTACATCTCTCTCTCTCTCTCTCTCTCTATATCTCTCTCTCTCTCTCTACATCTTTCTCTCAGCCGATTCGAACCTGAAACCCGATCGAAATCCTTTGAAAAATCAGGTACGATTCCCAGAAAATGGATTTAAGGAGAATTTCTTTTCGGAGTG
>JAGLBH010000332.1 GCA_018260285.1 Arthrobacter sp.
ATTCTGGAGCCCCTCAACGAACAATTAACACAGGGGCGTCCCAACAACGAACTACATGCCCTAATTCCACCACGAACGGATTTCACACCCACACGAAGACTTGCCTTTTACGGACATATAACACGAATGAATTCAGACTAGTTGCCCGACAGGATATTTACAATTCCTGTACAAACCAGCTGTGCTTGGTTTTCTGAAAATGATACCCAAGAACTGGGAATAAACTAAGACGGTTTCAAAAAGCGGGATGTACCCAAAGAGAAAAGCAGAAACCCTTGTTTTTCTCAGACGAAGCAAAAAGAAAGACAAGTGCAAAGTGGACACGAAGAACAAAAACAAAACAGCATAAAGATGAAGAAGTACTGGGTTAGGGGAAAATTGTCCGACGGTCCGAAACGAATGCGAAAAAAAAATTACTTATAAAAATTATGAGATATCTATGCAAGGCGTAACACTCGGTAACATTCAGACCTAACGAGTTGAGATTAAAAAAAAAATCTTTAAAATTAATAAATTTTAAAATAAAATTTTAAAGTCAAACCGTTAAAATTAAATTTAAGCAGTCAATTGACAAATTTAAGACTAAAATTAGTAATTTAAAGACAAAATTTAATCTGAATTAAATTTAAGCAGCAAGAAGTTAAAAATGAATCCAGAGAGAAATCTCGAATTGACGAAAATAATGGCGAACAGTTTAATCGATAAATAGATGTGTAGATTAGGAGTCAAGGTAA
>JAGLBH010000333.1 GCA_018260285.1 Arthrobacter sp.
ACAGCTCGATGGGGTTCTGTCGCTATCTCGCTCTCTCATTATGTGTGTATGTCTCTAACTGAATAGCTCGCGAGCTCTCTCTATCTCTCTCTGCATCTCTCTCTCTCTATCCCTCCCTTACTATCTCTCTGGCTCTCTCTCTCTCTCCCTTACCACCTCTCTGTCTCCCTCTCTCTCTCTCTCTCTGCATCTCTTTCTCTCTATCTCTCTCTTACTATCTCTCTGGCTCTTTCTCTGTCTCTCTCTCTCTGCATCTCTCTCTTTCTCTGCATCTCTCTCTCTCTATCTCTCCCTTACTATCTCTCTGGCTCTCTCTCTGTGTCTCACCCTCTCTCTCTCTCTCACTTACTATCTCTCTGGCTCTCTCTCTCTCTCTCACTTACTATCTCTCTGGCTCTCTCTCTCTCTCTCTCTCTCTCTATCTCTCTCTCCCTTACTAGCTCTCTGGCTCTATCTCACTCTCTATCTCTCCCTTACTATCTCTCTGGCTCTCTCTCACTCTCTATCTCTCCCTTACTATCTTTCTGGATCCCACCTCTCTCTCTTCACCCTGGCTCTCTCTCTCTCTCTCTCTTTTTATCTCTCTCTTACTATCTCTCTGGCTCTCTCTCTCTCTCTCTGCATCTCTCTCTCTCTGCATCTCTCTCTCTCTCTCACTCTCTCTCTCTCTCTGCAACTCTCTCTCTCTCTCTCTCACCCTATCTCTCCCTAACTATCTCTCTGGC
>JAGLBH010000334.1 GCA_018260285.1 Arthrobacter sp.
TCTCTTTAGATCTCTCTCTCTCTCTCTCTCTCTTGGGATCTCTATCTCCTTCTCTCTTTAGATCTCTCTCTTTCTCATTTTGCATCTCTCTCTCACTCTCTCACTTTTTTCTCCATTTCTCTCTGAATCTCTCTCTCTCTCTTGGGATCTCTCGCTGCATCTCTCTTTAGATCTCTCTCTTTCCTCTCTCTCTCTCTCTTGCGATCTCTATCACCTTCTCTCTTTAGACTCTCTCTTTCTCTTTCTGCATCTCTCTCTCACTCTCTCACTCTCTCACTTTTTTCTGCATTTCTCTCTGCATCTCTCTCTCACTCTCTCACTCTCTCACTCTTTCACTTTTTTCTGCATTTTTCTCTGCATCTCTCTTTAGATCTCTCTCTCATTCTCTCACTTTCATTCTGCATGTCTCTCTCTCTCTCTCTCTCTCTTGGAATCTCTCACTGCATCCCTCTTTAGATCTTTCTCTCACTCTCCCACTTTCTTTCTGCATGTCTCTCTCTCTCTCGCTCTCTCTGCATCTCTCTTTCTCTCTCTCTCACTCTCTCAATTTCTTTCTGCATATCTCTCTCTTCATCTCTCTCTCACTCTCTCACTTTCTTTCTGCATGTCTCTCTCTCTCTCTTGGGATCTCTCTCTCTCTCTGTCTCTCTGCATCCCTCTTTAGATTTTTCTCTCACTCTCTCACTTTCTTTCTTCATGCCTCTCTCTCTTTCTCTCT
>JAGLBH010000335.1 GCA_018260285.1 Arthrobacter sp.
GAGGGAGAGAGAAAGAGAGAAAAAAAGAAATAATAAGAGGGAGGAAGGGAGAATGAGAGAAAATGAGAGATAGAGAAACAGAAGGAGTGAGAGGTAGAGGTAAAGAAAAGAGAGAGAGAGAGAGAGAGAGAGAGAGAGAGCCAGAGTGGTATAAAGAGAGAGAGAGAAAGCCAGAGTGGTATAAAGAGAGAGAGAGAGCCAGAGTGGTATAAAGAGAGAGAGAGAGAGAGCCAGAGTGGTATAAAGAGAGAAAGCCAGAGTGGTATAATGAGAGAGAGAGAGACAGAGTGGTGTAGAGAAAGAGAGAGAGAGCCACAAAGATATATATATAGAGAGAGAGCCAGAGTGGTATAGAGAGAGAGAGAGAGAGAGCCAGATTGGTGTAAAGAGAGAGTGAGAGAGGCAGAATTATATATAGAGAGAGAGCCAGAGTGGTATAGAGAGAGAGAGAGAGAGAGCGAGCCAAAGTGGTGTAGAGAGAGAGAGTGAGAGAGGCAGAATGATATATATGTAGAGAGATAGCTAGAGTGGTATAGAGAGAGAGAGAGAGCCATAGTGATATAAAGAGAGAGAGAGACAGCCAGATTTTTGTAAAGAGAGAGTGAGAGAGTCAGAATTATATATAGAGAGAGAGAGAGAGAGTTATAGAGAGAGAGAGAGAGAGAGCGAGCCAAAGTGGTGTAGAGAGAGAGAGTGAGAGAGGCAGAATGATATATATG
>JAGLBH010000336.1 GCA_018260285.1 Arthrobacter sp.
AGGACGGAAGCAAAAGGAGCACCATCTTGCTTCCATCCAACAACCTTGCGAGTTGCTTCCACCACGTGCCCGGGTCGCATCGTGCCCTTCAGCTCGCTTCCATTTCCGGTTTTTCTTTGATAGGAAAGCTCTCTTCGTCAGGGATGGATAGAGGGGGGCGGTGGGGAAGGGCAGTCAAAGGACGGAAGCAAAAGGAGCACCATCTTCCCTCCATCCAACAACCTTGCGAGTTGCTTCCACCACGTGCTCGGGTCGCATCAGAGCCTTCATCTCGCTTCTATTTCCGGTTTTCCTTTGATGGGAAGGCTCTCTTCGACGTTCCAGACGATAGGGGATGGATAGATGGGGGGGGGAGGGCAGTCAAAGGACGGAAGCAAAAGGAAGGGCGAAACCGTTTGGATTTTTTTTTTTTCGGGGCAAGTTGCAAAAGTCAATTTCCTACGAGTTCAAAATTGAAAATTACGATGCCCGGCGATCACGTGATTTAACGTGCGAAAGGCCGGTCGGAAAAAGGCTGTCATCCTTTTGCCTTTCCCTCCCCCTTCACCCTTTCTTCCTTGCCCCTCGCCCCCAGCCCCACCCCCACAGCCACATTTTCATCCCATAACGTCTAACATTGATCTCTACCAACGTCGCCCCCACGTCGGGAGGCCGCTCTCTCTCTCTCTATATCTTTCTCTCTCTATCAC
>JAGLBH010000337.1:0-230 GCA_018260285.1 Arthrobacter sp.
GGCCAGGTAATCGGCCTGCTCGTCGGTATCGGCGGCCACCAGCGGGATGCCCAGCATCACGTAGGGCTTGTCCAATACGGCTGAAGGCTTGAAGTGATTGCGGTACACGCGAATAGCTTCATGCATCAGGCGTGGTGCGAAATGCGAGGCGAACGCGTAGGGCAAACCGCGCTCACCGGCCAATTGCGCGCTGAACAAACTGGAGCCGAGCAACCACACGGGCACGTTGG
>JAGLBH010000337.1:240-688 GCA_018260285.1 Arthrobacter sp.
CAGGTAAGCCATCAGCTCGGCCACATCATCAGGGAAGTCGTCGGCGCTGCCCGAGCGTTCGCGGCGCAGGGCGCGGGCGGTCATCTGATCAGAACCCGGCGCGCGGCCCAGGCCCAGGTCGATCCGGCCCGGATACAGGCTTTCCAGGGTGCCGAACTGCTCAGCGATCACCAACGGTGCATGGTTGGGCAGCATTACGCCGCCGGAGCCGACACGGATGGTCGAGGTGCCACCGGCCAGGTAGCCGAGCAATACCGAGGTGGCAGAGCTGGCGATGCCATCCATGTTGTGGTGTTCGGCGACCCAGAAACGGTTGTAGCCAAACTTTTCCACGTGCTGGGCCAGGTCCAGGGAATTGCGCAACGACTGCGCCGGGCTGCCGTTGGCGCGCACGGGCACCAGGTCCAGGGTCGAGAATTTCACGTCGGACAGCGATTTCATAAGCCTG
>JAGLBH010000339.1 GCA_018260285.1 Arthrobacter sp.
AGAGAGAGAGAGAGAAAGAGAGATGTCGAGAGAGAGAGAGAGAGAGAGATGTCGAGATATATATATATATATATATATAGAGAGAGAGAGATGTCAAAAGATGTAGAGAGAGAGAGAGAGAGATGTAGAGAGAGAAAGAGAGATGTAAAGAGAAAGAGAGCGATGTAGAGAGATGTCGAAAGATGGTAGAGAGAGAGATGTAGAGAGAGAGAGAGAGAGAGAGAGAGAGAGATGTCGAGAGATATAGAGAGAGGGAGAGATGTCGAAAGATGGTAGAGAGAGAGATGTAGAGAGAGAGAGAGAGAGGTGTCGAGAGATATAGAGAGAGAGAGATGTCAAAAGATGTAGAGAGAGAGAGAGAGATGTCAAAAGATGTAGAGAGAGAGAGCGATGTAGAGAGATGTAAAGAGAGAGAGAGCGATGTAGAGAGATGTAAAGAGAGAGAGAGAGCGATGTAGAGAGATGTCGAAAGATGGTAGAGAGAGAAAGAGAGATGTAAAGAGAGAGAGAGCGATGTAGAGAGATGTAGAGAGAGAGAGAGAGAGAGAGAGAGAGAGAGATGTAGAGAGATGTAGAGAGAGAGAGAGAGAGATGTAGAGAGACAGAGTGAGAGAGAGAGATGTAGAGAAAGATGTAGAGAAAGAGAGAGAGAGGAGGATGGTCTGCAACCCGACGCAT
>JAGLBH010000033.1 GCA_018260285.1 Arthrobacter sp.
ATCCCTCCGCAGTTCGCGGCGCGTGGGAGGCCAGCTACGGCGCTGAGCGCTTTGTCCGGCTTCTGCCCGAGGGGCAGTGGCCGTCGACGGCATCCGTCGTCGGCTCCAACTATGTTCACCTCCAGCTGGCGGTGGACGAGCGCAGCGGCCGCGTCATCGTCTCCGCTGCGATCGACAACCTGACCAAGGGCACCGCCGGTGCCGCAGTGCAGTCCATGAACATCGCCCTGGGGTTCGACGAACCCCTCGGCCTGACCGGAGCAGGAGTGGCACCGTGAGCAGCCCGCAGAACAGCATGACCGATTCCGAGCCCAGGGTCTCGAAGGGCCTTCCACCGCGCCTCTCACGCTTCCTCACGGTTCAGGGCGTGGAGGTCAGCCGCGCCCCGGCGGCATGGCCGAAGGGGTTCCGTGCTGGCGGCTCAGCCATCGGGCTCAAATCGACGGGAGCCCCCGACCTCATGGCCCTGGTCAATGCCGGGCCTGAGCACAGTGCCGCCGGTGTCTTCACGAGCAACCGGTTCGCGGCCGCTCCTGTCGAGTGGAGCCGCCAGGTTCTGGCGGACGGCCGCGCTGATCTGGTCATCGCGAACTCCGGCGGCGCCAACGCCTGCACTGGTCCCGAGGGGTTTTTGGACACGCACCGCACCGCTGAGGCGGCGGCAGAGGCTGCAGGCGTCAGCGCGGGGGACGTCGTCGTGGCCTCCACCGGACTCATCGGCGAGCGCCTTCCGATGGACGCAGTCCTTCCGGGCGTGCGGGAGGTTCTCGCGTCCGCAGAGCCGGGGTCGGTTGAGCTCGCTGCCCGGGCGATCATGACCACAGACACGGTGCCGAAGCGCGCCGAAGTTCTTCTGCCCGGCGGGTCGCGCATCGTCGGGATTGCGAAGGGCGCGGGCATGCTCGCCCCCCAGCTGGCCACCATGCTCGTCTTCATCGCCACGGATGCATCGATCAGCAGCGAGGACCTCAGCACAGCTCTCACTGCTGCGACTTCAGTCTCCTTCGACCATGCCGATGCCGATGGGTGCATGTCGACGAATGACACCGTCGTCGCTCTCGCCTCGGGCGCACACGGTCAGGAAAGCCTGGATGACGTCACGCTCGGCCTGACCGCTCTGTGCCAGGACCTCGCATACCAGCTCATCGACGACGCCGAGGGGGCAGCCCACACCATTGCCGTGACGGTCGAAGGCGCCGCCTCCCTCGCCGACGCCCGCGAGGTGTGCCGAGCCATCAGCCGATCGAACCTCGTGAAGACGGCAATCTTCGGGGCCGACCCCAATTGGGGCCGCATCCTCTCCTCCGTGGGCACGACCCGGGCGGAGTTCGATCCGAGCAGTGTGACGGTCTCGATGAACGGCGTCGTCATCTCGCGGGCAGGAGGCCTCGGCGAGGATCGATCGCTCGTCGACCTGTCCCAGCGAGAGGTCAGCATTGTCGTGAGCCTCGGGGCCGGCAAGGCCGAGGCGACCGTGCTGACGAGCGACCTCACCCACGACTACGTCCACGAGAACAGCGCATACTCCTCATGACCCACTCATCAGAGCACACCAGCATCCCGGAAGCAGTCTCGTCCGCAGCAGCCAGCCTCATTGAGGCGCTGCCCTGGATCCAGCAGCTCGCCGGCAGCATCATCGTCCTCAAGTACGGTGGCAATGCGATGACGAGCGAGTCTCTGCGCCGCGCCTTCGCCGAGGACGTCGTCTTCCTCCACCATGTCGGCATCCGCCCCGTCGTGGTGCATGGCGGAGGGCCTCAGATCAGCGCCATGCTCGGCAGGCTCGGGATCGCGTCGGAGTTCCGCGGAGGGCTCCGGGTCACGAGCCCGGAGGCCATGGACGTCATCCGCATGGTGCTCACCGGGCAGGTGAGCCGAGAGCTCGTCGGCCTCATCAACCAGCACGGGCCGTATGCGGTCGGTCTCTCAGGCGAAGACGCCGCCCTGCTCAAAGCCCATCGCACTGCGGGTGAAGAGGACGGGCAGCCCGTCGACCTCGGCCTGGTGGGGGAAGTCGTCGGAGTCGATCCCCGCGCGGTGGTCGATCTGCTGGAGGCGGGCCGGATTCCGGTCATCTCCACGATCGCCCCGGAGATCGCCGAGGACGGGACCCCCACCGGACAGGTGCTCAACGTCAATGCGGACACCGCTGCCGCCGCCGTCGCCGTGGCGCTCGAGGCGTCGAGGCTCGTCGTGCTCACCGACGTCGAGGGACTCTACGGCGCATGGCCGGACCGGTCCTCGCTCATCTCGTCCCTCACGGCCCAGAAGCTCCGCGAGCTGCTGCCCACGCTGGAGTCAGGCATGATCCCCAAGATGGCCGCGTGCCTTGCGGCTGTGGACGGGGGAGTGGCGGGCGCCTCCGTCGTGGACGGTCGTGTGCCCCATTCGATGCTCATCGAGATCCTCTCCGATGCCGGAATCGGCACGCAGGTGACACCGTGACAGGCCCGACGACGGGCATCACCCTCTCCGACTGCACGAGCCTGCCCTCTTCCCCCGGATCCCCAGGAGCCGCCATGACAGACACCGACCAGAATGCTCAGCCCCGCTCTGAGACTCTCGAGACCTACGCCTCCTCCTATGCGGGGGTCTTCGGGCCGCCTCGGCTCGCGCTCGCTCGAGGGGAGGGGAGCCGAGTCTGGGACGAGGACGGTCGCGAGTACCTGGACCTTCTCGGCGGGATCGCCGTCAACTCGGTGGGCCACGCTCATCCCCGGTGGGTCGAGGCGGTGTCTCGGCAGGCCGGTGTCCTGGTCCATGTCTCGAACTTCTTCGCCACGAGGCCGCAGGCGGACCTGGCTCAGCGACTGCTCAGCCTGGCGGGCATGCCTGCGGGGTCCGCAGCGTTTCTCGTCAACTCGGGAACGGAGGCTCTTGAAGCCGCGTTCAAACTGGCGCGCCGACATGGGCAGGAGAAGGGCGGGCGCCACGAGATCATCGCGTTCAGCGGGGCATTTCACGGCAGAACCATGGGTGCGCTCGCCCTGACCTCCAAAGCCGCCTACCGGGAGCCCTTCGAACCGCTTCCCGGTGGAGTGAGGCATATCCCCTACGGGGATGCCGCTGCCGCCGCTGATGCAGTCACGGAGCGCACCGCCGCTGTCGTCGTCGAGCCCGTCCAGGGCGAAGCCGGAGTCGTTCTCCCGGACGCCCAGTTTCTCAGGAGCCTGAGGCGGATCACGCGCGAGGCGGGCGCGCTGCTCATCGTGGACGAGGTGCAGACAGGCATCGGTCGCACCGGGCAGTGGCTCGCCTCCGCAGGGGTCGAGCCGGACGCCGTCACCCTGGCCAAGGGGCTGGGCGGAGGCTTCCCGATCGGAGCGCTGCTCACCCGGGGAGCCGAGGTCAGCTCGCTTCTCGGGCCGGGCCAGCACGGGACCACCTTCGGCGGCAACCCACTGGCCGCTGCGGCTGCCCTGGAGACCCTCTCGATCCTGGACGAAGAGGGGCTTCTCGAGAACGCCCGGCTCCGGGGAGAGCAGCTCGAGCACGGGCTCATGCGCGTTCCGGGCGTCGTGGCCGTCCGCCAGGCGGGCCTGCTCGTCGGAATGGACCTCTCAGAGGAGTTCGACGCGCCCGCCCTGGTGGCGGAGGCCCAGAGAGCAGGGTTCATTCTCAACGCGACTGGCCCGAAGACGCTCCGCCTCGCACCCCCGCTCGTCATCACCGAGCGGCAGATTGACCATTTCCTGACATCGCTTCCCACCCTTCTGGCGGCTCAGACCGCCTCTGAGAGGACATCATGACCCCCCAGCCAGGCGTTCGGCACTTCATCAAGGACACGGATCTCTCCCCAGCGGAACAGAGCGAGGTGCTGGACCGGGCCGCAGCCATGAAGGCGGATCCCTTCGGCAGCACCCCGCTGGCTCACGGCGCTGCCCGGGAGACGGTTGCGCTCATCTTCGACAAGAGCTCCACCCGCACTCGCTTCTCCCTGGCCGCAGGCGTGGGGGAACTCGGCGGACAGGCGCTCGTGGTCAACCCGGGCGAAGCGCAGATGGGCCACAAGGAGTCCATCGAGGACACGACGAAGATCCTCGAGCGCGCCGTGGCCGCGATCGTGTGGCGCACGTATGCCCACGAGGGCCTGGAGCGGATGGCCGCCATTTCTCATGTCCCCGTCATCAACTCTCTGAGCGACGACTTCCATCCCTGCCAGCTGCTTGCGGACCTGCTGACGATCCGAGAGCAGCTCGGGGGGACCGAGGGTCGCATCATGACGTACATCGGGGACGGCGCCAACAACATGGGCAATTCGTATGCCCTGGCCGGTGTGACGGCCGGGATGCATGTCCGCATCGCAGCGCCCGAGGGATGGGGTCCGGCTGCGGCGGTCGTCGACGAGGCCCGCCGGGTGGCCCAGCAGACGGGCGGATCGCTGGAGGTGCTCACGGATATGCGGGCCGCGGCGTCGGACGCCGACGTCATCGTCACGGACACGTGGGTCTCCATGGGCCAGGAGGCTGAAAAGGAGGAGCGCGTAGAGCGCTTCGGCGCGTATCAGGTGACCGAAGAGGTCATGGCGCTTGCCGCTCCGCACGCGATCTTCATGCACTGCCTCCCGGCGTATCGCGGATTCGAAGTGTCGGCTGACGTCATCGACGGGCCCCAGTCGGTCGTGTGGGACGAGGCCGAGAACCGGATTCATGCGCAGAAGGCGCTGATAGCGTGGCTCCTGGAAAAGTCGACGATGGCGAAGGAGACCCTGTGATCGCACCCGCAACCAAGACCGCGCGTCAGGCTCAGATCCGCACGATTCTGCGAGACCAGGTGGTCCGCTCGCAGGCCGAGCTGGCCGGATACCTGGCCCTGGCGGACGTCCAGGTGACCCAGGCGACCCTCTCGCGGGATCTTGTGGAGGTTGGGGCCATCCGGGTCCGGGACGAAGAGGGCGCGCTGCGCTATCAGGTGCGGCCGAATGTGCGGACCGGTCACGTGGATTTCGTCACCCGGATGTACAGCACGCGCTTGAACAAACTCTGCTCGGAGCTGCTCGTGACGGCGGAGGGGAGCGGTAACATCGTCATTCTCGTCACGCCGCCGGGAGCTGCGAACTTCTTGGCGCAGGCCATCGATCAGGCGGAGCTGGAGAGCGTGATGGGGACGATCGCCGGAGATGACACCATCATGGTGGTCAGCCGAACACCCCTCGGCGGCCCGGATCTCGCGAAGTTCTTCCTCTCGCTCACCGACTCGTCTGGGGCGTAGCGCTCTGTTCGTGTATATTTATTCATAGTCGTGAATAGATCGAGCCGCACACCGATGTCGGCTCACCGCCATCACATCCACCATCACAGGAGTAACCCATGACCGAACGCATCGTCCTCGCCTATTCCGGAGGTCTGGACACGTCCGTTGCCATCGGCTGGATCGGAGAAGCCACAGGCGCTGAGGTCATCGCCGTGGCCGTGGATGTGGGACAGGGCGGCGAGTCCCTCGAGACCATTCGCCAGCGGGCTCTGGACTGCGGCGCCGTCGAGGCCTACATCGCGGACGCCCGCGACGAGTTCGCCGAGCAGTACTGCGTCCCCGCAATCCAGGCCAACGCTCTCTACCAGACGCACTACCCGCTCGTCTCGGCGCTTTCCCGCCCCGTCATCGTGCGCCACCTCGTGGCGGCCGCGCGCCAGTTCGGCGCCACCACCGTGGCCCACGGCTGCACGGGCAAGGGCAATGACCAGGTGCGCTTCGAGGTCGGCATCCAGACGCTCGGGCCGGACCTGAAGTGCATCGCCCCCGTTCGGGACCTGGCTCTGACCCGCGAGAAGGCCATTGACTACGCGGAGGCCAACAGCCTTCCGATCGTCACGACCAAGAAGAACCCCTACTCCATCGACCAGAACGTCTTCGGCCGCGCAGTCGAGACGGGCTACCTCGAGGACATCTGGAACGCCCCCACGAAGGACGTCTACGAGTACACGGCAACCCCCGAGTTCCCGCCGGCTCCGGATGAGGTCATCATCTCCTTCGAGAGCGGCGTCCCCGTCGCCGTCGACGGGCGCTCGCTCAGCCCGCTCCAGATCATCGAGGAGCTCAACAAGCGCGCAGGCGCCCAGGGCGTCGGACGGATCGACGTCGTCGAGGACCGCCTGGTCGGCATCAAGAGCCGTGAGATCTACGAGGCTCCCGGTGCCATGACCCTCATCACGGCTCACCGCCACCTGGAGGACATCACCCTGGAGCGCGAGCAGGCTCGCTTCAAGAAGACTGTTGACCAGCGCTGGACCGAGCTGGTCTACGACGGACAGTGGTTCTCCCCGCTCAAGGGCTCCCTGGACACGTTCATCACGGACACGCAGCGCCACGTCTCGGGAGACATCCGTCTCACGCTTCACGCTGGCCAGGCCATCGTCAACGGGCGCCGCTCCAACACCAGCCTATATGACTTCAATCTCGCCACCTACGACGAGGGCGATGCCTTCGACCAGTCCAGCGCTCGCGGATTCATCGACATCTACGGTCTCTCCGCGAAGGTGGCCAGCGAGCGCTCCGCTCGCCTCGGTGAGATTCAGTCCATCGACGACGTCGCAGATCTCGCCTGACGATGACCACGGGAACGAATGAAGGCGCCCTGTGGGGCGGCCGTTTTGCCGGAGGCCCCGCTGACGCACTGGCAGCCCTGAGCAAGTCGACCCATTTTGACTGGCGGCTGGCTCGGTATGACATCGCTGGGTCCCGCGCCCATGCTCGGGTTCTTCACTCGGCTGGACTCCTGACGGAGACCGAGCTTGAGGGCATGCTTGCGGGTCTCGACCAGCTTGAAGCGGATGTCGTCTCTGGGGCCTATGGCCCGGCAGAGAGCGATGAAGACGTGCACGGATCCCTTGAGCGCGGCCTCATCGAGCGCATCGGCCCGGAGCTGGGAGGCAAGCTGCGCGCTGGCCGGTCCCGCAATGATCAGATCGCGACGCTGGGCCGCATGTTCCTGCGTGACCACGCACGGATTATCGCCTCGCTCGTCGTGGACACGATCACCGCGCTGCTTGAGCAGGCGGAGGCTCACCCCTATGCGCCGATGCCTGGCCGCACCCACCTTCAGCACGCGCAGCCGGTTCTCCTGAGCCACCACCTGCTGGCCCACGCCTGGCCGCTCGTGCGCGATGTCCAGCGCCTGATCGACTGGGACAGCCGTGCCGCTGTTTCCCCGTACGGCTCCGGAGCGCTGGCTGGATCGAGCCTGGGGCTGGATCCGGGAGCAGTTGCTTCCGACCTCGGGTTCAACTCTGCCGTGTGGAATTCCATTGACGGAACTGCATCCCGTGATGTCTTCGCCGAGTACGCCTGGGTCTGTGCCATGATCGGCGTCGATCTTTCCCGGGTGAGCGAGGAGATCATCTTCTGGGCCACCAAGGATGTCGACTTCGTCACGCTGGACGATGCGTACTCCACAGGGTCATCCATCATGCCCCAGAAGAAGAACCCGGATGTGGCAGAACTCGCCAGAGGCAAGGCAGGCCGACTGATCGGTGACCTGACCGGTCTCCTGGCCACCCTCAAGGGGCTTCCCCTGGCTTACAACCGGGATCTTCAGGAAGACAAGGAGCCTGTGTTCGATGCGACGGACACGCTGGAGCTCCTCCTTCCAGCGGTCAGCGGCATGATCGGCACTCTCACCTTCAACACATCCAAGATGGCTGAGCTCGCCCCGCTGGGATTCGCGCTGGCAACGGACATCGCGGAGTGGCTGGTCCGTCAGGGTGTCCCCTTCAGGGAAGCCCATGAGATCTCGGGCGCTGCAGTCAAGATCGCAGAAGCACGCGGTGTTGAGCTGTGGGATCTGACGGATGAGGAGCTCACGGGGGTGGACGAGCGTCTGACTCCGGAGGTGCGCTCAGTTCTCTCCACTGAAGGTTCGCTGTCGACGCGCAACGGACAGGGCGGCACCGCCCCGGAGGCCGTTGCTCGTCAGATCGAGGCTCTCCGAGGGGACCTTGATGAGATCAAGTCCTTCGTGGAAAGCCGTATTGTCGAGAAGTGACCGGTTCAAACAGCAATCAGAGGAGTCCCATGACCAGTGCAGTACCGGAACTCACCCTGAGGCAGCGTCTTCGGGCCCTTCCCGTCTTCCCTGAGCTCTTCCCTGAGTTCAACGACGAGGAGTGGTCTGATGACCCGAGCGAAGTCTTTCTTGAGTGGCTCGAGTGGGCCATCCGTCACCGGACGGTGGAACCCCATGCGGCAGTCCTGGCCAGCGCCAACAGCCAGGGGGAGGTCTCGTCGAGGACGATCATTCTCAAGGACGTCCAGGAGTGCGGCTGGCGTTTCGCGACGCATATGGACACCCGCAAGGTCCAGGACTTTGCTGAGAATCCCCAGGCAGCCCTGACGTTCTACTGGCCTGATCTGGGTCGACAGGTTGACATCCGCGGCGTGGTTCGCTGGCTCGGAGATGACATTGCCGAGGAGGACTACCGTCAGCGTCCCCTGGCCGGGACGGAGGTTGACCCCGACTGGAAGGCCTTCGAGGTTGTTGCTACGTGGGTCGAGTTCTGGCAGGCGAGCCCTGATCGGGACCACCGGCGAGTGATCTACTCGCGTCAGAGCCCCGATGCCCCCTTCACGAGGGCGCAGGCTCCCTCGTCCATGTGACAGCGCACTGGCCCAGACCCGTCCCTCCGGTTGAATGAAGCGTAGGCTTGTTGAGCCTCAGCCCACCGGAGGGGCTGGTCCGGGACAGTGATTCTGGATTGACGGCAGGACAAGAGAGGCCCGTGGCTATCCGTGACTGACCACGAAGATCAGCTCAGACGCGATGAGCAGAAGCATGTCGATCGTCTCTACGCTCGTTTGGATGCGCTTCGCGCTGAGAAGGAAGAGCAGCTTGCCCGCGTGCGGCGAGAGGGCCCTTCAGGGTCGATTCAGAACATTTCGGAGCGAGACTCGTTCGCGGCGCTCTATGAAGACCGCCTGGCACAGCTCTATGCGGTCGAGGACCGTCTGGCTTTCGGCTCCCTCACGATGGAGGGACGCGAGCCAGGTGAGGACGACCGCTACATCGGCCGCCTCGGCATGACCGATGAGGACTCTCATCGCATTCTGGTGGACTGGCGAGCCCCTGAGGCAGGAACCTTCTACCAGGCCACGGCTTTCGAGCCTCAGGGCATCGCCCGCCGCCGCCACCTGATGCTGCGCGGCCGCACCCTGGTCGGCCTGGAGGACGAGGTCCTGTCCGAGACCTTCCGCGGCCCGACCGCTGGAACCGGAGGCGACGGCGCCCTGCTGGCTGGCCTCAATGCGAAGCGCACCGGCCGCATGCACGATATCGTCGCCACGATCCAGAGCGAGCAGGACAAGATCATCCGCCGCCCCATGGCAGGCATCACCCTGGTCCAGGGCGGTCCCGGTACGGGCAAAACCGCCGTCGCCCTTCACCGCGCGGCCTACCTGCTGTACACGCACAGGGAGCGGCTCAGCCGCAGCGGCGTGCTCCTCGTCGGGCCCTCGTCGGCCTTCCTGGACTACATCGAGCGAGTTCTTCCGTCGCTGGGCGAGACCGGCGTCGTCATGAAATCGGTGGGGGAGCTGTACCCCGGCCTCGTCACGACCGCCGAGGACACCCCCGCCTCAGCCGAGATCAAGGGCCGCGACGTCTGGAAGAAGATTCTCAAGCGCGCTGTCAAGCAGCGCCAGCGGAATTTCCCGGAGCCGCGCCCCGTCAACGTCGAGGGCTTCAGAACCACGATCACCCCCGGCATGGTCAAGCATGCCCAGGAGAAGGCCAAAGCCACGCGTCAGCCCTACAACCTGGCACGGGAGGCCTTCGCCAAGACTCTCATGGAGCTCATCACCGCCCGCGTCACAGAGCAGGTAGAGGCGGCCTCTCCGGGCAGCAGCGCGGATCGCTCGTACGTCAAGGACGACGTCGCCGCCTCGCCGGACGTCCGCGTGGCTCTCAACCTCGCGTGGATGCCGATGACGCCGGAGCGCCTGCTGGACGAGCTCCTCTCACGCCCGGAGCAGCTTGTCGATGCAGCCGCGGAACTGTCCGCCGCTGAAACGGCCCAGCTTCTGCGCGCACGCCGTGAGCTGGTCAAGGACCTGAGCTCGCGCGAGCGTCGACGTACCTGGACCGTTTCGGACGTCCCCCTCCTCGACGAACTCGCAGACCTTCTGGGCCCTGTGACGATTCCCCATGCGCTGCAGGACCGTGAAGAGGCGGAGCAGGATGCACGCGACACCCACAACGCCGAGCGGACCCTCGAGAACGTGGACACGATGCTGGCGAACTTCGGCGTGGACGGAGTGGTGACCGCAGAGGACATCAAGAAGTCCTTGAGCGTCTCTGCTCCGAGGGTCACGGCGGCGTCGGCAGCTGACATGGATCGCTCGTGGGCGTATGGGCACGTCATCGTCGATGAGGCGCAGGAGCTCACGCACATGCAGTGGCACACGCTGTTCAAGCGCGTTCCTCTCAAATCACTGACTGTCGTCGGTGACATCGCCCAGGCGTCGACGCCTGGCGCCGCTCGGTCGTGGACGCAGGCCCTCAGCCCGTTCGTCGAGGACCGCTTTGAGGAGCTGCAGCTGACGATCAACTATCGCACTCCGCGCCAGATCTCCGATGCGGCTGTGGCCACAGCTCGCGCGCTGGGATCGGACGTTCAGGCCCCGCGGCCAGTGCGTGACGGGACAGCGCCCGTTCTGACGATGACCCCCGGTGAGCGCTGGCGGGACGGTCTTCGGTCAGCTGTCGCACTGGAGGTTGAGCATGCGGACGGCGGTCTCGTCGCCGCGATCGTTCCGTCCAGGGCTCTCACAGCCGCCCGCGCGGCCCTCGCGGAATTCCCTGCGGTCCGAGTTCTCGACGCGCACGAAGCCAAAGGCCTGGAGTTCGACTCAGTCGTGCTCATGGATCCGGAGGCCATTCTCGACGAGGCCAGCGGGCGCGCGGGTGCTTTGTACGTTGCCATGACTCGGTCCACACAGAGACTCCATGTCCTCGGCGTCGACGAACTCGCCCCAGAACTTCGCGAGATACTGGAAACAGTTCCAGAAGATCACACCCCATCGAAAGGCTAGCCACTATGCCCGAAAACTCAGACGCACCGACGCTGAAGCCGGCAGCGCAGCGCAATGACGCTGCGTTTGAGAACGTGTATCGCGAGCTCGTCTGGCGAGGCCTTCTCCACGTCACCACGGACGAGGAGGCTCTCGAGGCCTTCATGGCCAAGCCTGGGGGGACCTTCTACTGCGGATTCGACCCGACCGCGCCCAGTCTTCACCTGGGGAACCTGGTGCAGCTGCTCGTCATGCGCCGACTCCAGCTCGCCGGTCTGCGTCCGCTGGCGCTCGTCGGGGGCTCGACGGGACTCGTGGGCGATCCTCGTCAGACCGCAGAGCGCGTCCTCAACCCGAAAGAGGTTGTCGAGGAATGGGTGTCCAAGCTGCAGCGGCAGATTGAGCGCTTCCTCTCCTTCGAGGGCGAGAACTCTGCAACCCTGGTGAACAATCTTGACTGGACGGCGCCGATGTCCGCTCTGGACTTCCTGCGCGACGTCGGCAAGCACTTCCGCGTGGGCACGATGATCAAGAAGGACATCGTGGCCACCCGTCTCAACTCTGACGCCGGCATCTCCTACACCGAGTTCAGCTACCAGGTGCTCCAGGGCATGGACTACCTCGAGCTCTTCCGGCGCTACGGCTGCCGTCTGCAGTCGGGCGGCTCTGACCAGTGGGGCAACCTCACTTCAGGCACAGAGCTCATCCGCAAGGTCGAAGGGGAATCGGTTCACGCTCTCGGAACCCCGCTTATCACCAACTCAGACGGAACCAAGTTCGGCAAGAGCGAGGGCAATGCCATCTGGCTGGACGCCTCGATGTGCAGCCCTTACCGCATGTACCAGTTCTGGCTCAACACCACGGATGCCGATGTCATCGATCGCCTGAAAGTTTTCACCTTCTTGACCCGAGCAGAGATCGAGGCACTCGCGGAGCAGGTGGCCGAGCGGCCCTTCGCTCGTGAAGCGCAGAAGCGTCTCGCCTTCGAGGTGACGTCCCTGGTGCACGGGGAAGAGGCAGCGCATCAGGTGATCGCTGCTGCGGCTGCCCTCTTCGGCGGGGGAGACCTGCATAAGCTTCCGTCTGAGCTCGTCCTTGATGTGCTCGAGGAGCTTCCGGCTGCTGAGGTCTCACCCGAGGCGACGCTTGTTGACGCTCTCGTGGCCACCGGACTCGCGGAGTCCAAGACGGCTGCGCGTCGGTTTGTTGTGGACGGTGCAGTTTCCGTGAACAACCAGAAGGCGAACGACGTCGAAGGGCAGCTTCAGTCCATGCCCGACGTTCAGGCATTGGGCCATACGCCTGAGGGGCAAGCGGTGTACCTGCTCGGACGGGGCAAGAAGAACAAGGCAAGGCTTCTGATCAGTCAGTAGCGTGTCAGGACGAAGATCGTGAAGGCGGGGACCCCCGAGGTCCCCGCCTTCACGCATTGCCAGGCATCAGGATGAGGGGCAATTTGGGTGGGGAGAGCGCCCTTGTGTGTGACATGAGTCTCATTGCGCGTGACTGTGGGCGCGAAGGGCGCACCTAGGGGACTGAAACCCTTGAAATTCCGGGGATGTCAGGCAGGGGAGAGGGGCGGGAGAGCTCGGTTTTGCATTCGCGGCAGGTCTCGTGTAGAGTTTTATCTCGCGCCGGGAACGGAAAGCAACGAGGAACTGAACGGTTTCTGAAGGCCAGTTGGCCGGAGGGGAACAGGGAAGTTGCGGAAGTGCTGAGGACCTGGTAAGCTTGAAAAGTTGCTTCGGAGCGATGAATCAGCCGGGAAGAATGACTCAGGTTTGAGTGGTTCGGGGTTGGTTCTGGTGCCGGAAGTGGTTGTTGTTTGAGAACTCAATAGTGTGCCAAGTTTGTTGAGACCGAATATTTTTTATTTGGTTGTATAACATTCACTCGTGTCCTGTCATCACCCCGTGATGATGGGTGCGGGAAAAGTTTTATAGCCATGGTGAAAACCAATTTTTGATTGGCATTCCCGGTGTGACCGTTTTCCCGGTCTGCTGTGGGGTGTTCTTCACGTAATTTTTTACGGAGAGTTTGATCCTGGCTCAG
>JAGLBH010000340.1 GCA_018260285.1 Arthrobacter sp.
CTGATGAAAATGCCGCTGTTCGTATGGACCTGGCTGATCACCGCCTTCCTGCTGATCGCGGTGATGCCGGTGCTGGCCGGTTGCGTGACCATGATGTTGATGGACATCCACTTCGGCACCAGCTTCTTCAGTGCGGCCGGCGGCGGTGACCCGGTGTTGTTCCAGCATGTGTTCTGGTTCTTCGGCCACCCCGAGGTGTACATCATGATCCTGCCGGCCTTCGGCGCCGTCAGCGCGATCATCCCGACCTTCTCGCGCAAGCCGCTGTTTGGCTACACCTCGATGGTCTACGCCACGGCGAGCATCGCGTTCCTGTCATTCATCGTGTGGGCGCACCACATGTTCGTGGTCGGCATTCCGCTGGTGGGCGAGCTGTTCTTCATGTACGCCACTCTGCTGATCGCCGTACCGACGGGGGTGAAGGTGTTCAACTGGGTCAGCACCATGTGGCAAGGCTCGCTGACGTTCGAGACGCCGATGCTGTTTGCGGTGGCGTTCGTGATCCTGTTCACCATCGGTGGTTTCTCCGGCCTGATGCTGGCCATCGCGCCGGCGGACTTCCAGTACCACGACACCTACTTCGTGGTGGCGCACTTCCATTACGTACTGGTGCCCGGCGCGATCTTCGGCATCTTCGCTTCGGCCTACTACTGGCTGCCGAAATGGACTGG
>JAGLBH010000341.1 GCA_018260285.1 Arthrobacter sp.
AAAAAAAAAATCTCAAATCTAAACCGCCGCTGTTGGATGGGACCAATTTTCAATTGTCCCTTTTGTCAATTTACCATTTCATTTCAATGCATTGTTTTTAATTCCGCAGAGGACGAGAAGTGGTATGGATTGTGCAATCAGGATCGTTTCCTTCGGAGAGACGCTTCTGTGACCGAGGGAAGAGACTCCACAATCCAGGGCGATTTCCTGCAAAGAATAAAAAGCAGAAGAAATGAAGGGGAGGGAAAAGTTAAACTGTAACACCAATTAAAGGAGTGAAAGGGAACTAGAGATGGATGTCCAATCCAAACTTGCTGAAATCGCCTCGAAATTTGAGTTCTAGTTGTAGTTCTAGCAGAACTCATTAGTTCTGGTAATGAGTTCCCCCGGTCATCCGGGTGTTCTTATTCAGCAGCCGGCTGGACTCCACTCTCGAAAGGTGCTTCTCTTCGATGGCGAAAGAAATCTTTTCTCGAATTAAAACTTCCAAATGGGTCCTTCTCTCTCTACATCTGTCTCTCTCTCTCTCTCTCTCTCTCTCTCTCTCTCTCTCTCTCTCTAACTCTCTCTCTCTCTCTATCTCTCTCACTCTCTCTCTCTCTCTCTCACTCTCTCTATCTCTCTCTCTCTCTCACTCTCTCTCTATCTCTCTCTACCACTCTCTCT
>JAGLBH010000342.1 GCA_018260285.1 Arthrobacter sp.
CGTTCTCTCTCTATCTCAATCTGTCTTGATATTTTTTTCTTTCTCTACGCTCTTCTGTTTTACTCTCTCTCTCTCTCTCTCTATATATCTCTCTCTATATCTATCTCTCTCTATATCTCTCTATATATCTCTTTTTCTCTCCCTCTCTACATATCTTTCTGTCTCTATCTACATACCTCTTTCTCTCTCTCTCTCGTTACATTTTCTCTGTAAATATATCTTTTGCTTTTTCTCTCTCTCTCTCTAAATCTCTCTCTTTACATATCTCCTTTCCTCTCTCTATATATCTCTTTCTATCTCTCTCTGCATACCTCTTTCTTTCTCTCCCTCTCCTTCTACGTATCTCTCTCTCACTCTTTCTTTACTTTTCTTTTTATTTCTCTTTTTACAGATCTCTTTCTATCTCTCTCTCTGCATATCTCTCTCTCTCTACATATCGCTCTCTCTCTCTTTCTCTCTACATCTCTCTCACTCTCTCTCTACATATCTACTACATATCGTTCTCTAAATATGTCTTTCGCTCTCTCTTTACATCTCTCTCTCTCTCTCTCTCTACTCATTTCTTTCTCTTTCAACTTATCTTTCTCTCTCCCCTATGGTCCGCGTTAATACCTCGAGGTACATGGTAATTTTCGTCCACGAGAAATAAATTTAGGTTTAAGGG
>JAGLBH010000343.1 GCA_018260285.1 Arthrobacter sp.
ATGGTCCAGGAGGAGGTCGCGGACCGCCTTGCCGCTTCGCCGGGCGGGCGCATCTACGGCGTGCCGAGCGTCAAGGCGGCCTGGTACGCGGACGTGACGAAGGCCGGCGTCATCGGCACGAACGTCTTCTGGCCCGCGCCGAAGATCCACTCGGGGCTCGTGCGCTTCGTCCGGCGCCCCGCCCCGGAGACCACAGCCTCCCGGGCCGAGGTGTTCGCCGTCATCGACGCGGCCTTCGCCCAGCGGCGCAAGACTCTCCGCGCAGCGCTCTCGGGATGGGCCGGATCCGGCGTGCTGGCCGAGGAGGCCCTCCGCGGCGCAGGCGTTGACCCCTCCCTGCGCGGCGAGACCCTCACGGTGGAGGACTTCGCCCGCATCGCCGCCCACAAGCCCGCAGCCCCCGCCGGAGCCGAGCCCGCGGCACCCCGCAACGCGAGACACGCATGAGCCCAGTCCTCACCGCCTCCGCGCCCGGCAAGGTGAACATCTCCCTCGCCGTGGGACCCGTGCGCCCCGACGGGTACCACAGCCTGTCCTCCCTCTTCCTGGCCGTGAGCCTCACCGAGACGCTCACCCTCACGACGACGCCGCAGCAGCCTGCCCCCTTGGGCCTGCCCGACCGGGAGCGCCCGGAGGAGGACGCGCTCGCACTGCGGCTGCACCC
>JAGLBH010000344.1 GCA_018260285.1 Arthrobacter sp.
AACATTTTTCTGTCTCCCTTGCAAAATAATTTGAATCGATTGGATTTTGCGTGCGCCTAAATTTTTTAACGGTAGGCTTTTGTTGGCACGTTTCGAAACTGCGAGAAGTCGATACCTTTGGGCGAAGGGACGGTGGAAAAATATCCTCGAGAATGGATGAAGAACAAAATGGGTTTCTTACGACAGTGATCACAACAATTGCATCAGAAATGGGTAAACATAACAGTGTATCTAGAGCGGAAACAATTAAGATGCGAAAGAAGTAGAGCGAGAGCGGAGTCGAAATACTTTAAAATACAAGTAGATTAAGAAAATACTGTAGAGAGAGAGAGAGAGAGAGAGAGAGAAAGCGAGAGAGAGATGTAGAGAGAGATCTAGAGAGAGAGAGAGATGTAGAGAGAGAGAGAGAGAGAAATCTAAAGAGAGAGAGAGAGAGAAAGATGTAGAGAGTGAGAGAGAGAAATCTGGAGAGAGAGAGATAGAGAAAGATGTAAAGAGAGAGAGAGAGAGAGTAGATAGAGGGATTGAGAAAGAGAGAGAGAGATAGAGGGTAGGGCAGAGAGATGTAGAAAGAGAGAGAGAGAGAGAGAGAGAGATGTAGAGAGAGAGAGAAAGAGAGAGAGAGAGAGAAAGATGTAGAGAGTGA
>JAGLBH010000345.1 GCA_018260285.1 Arthrobacter sp.
CAATTACGAAAAGATATTTTTACCTATTGGCAATGTGTTTTAAAACTCTATCTCTCTCTCTTTTTCTCTCCCTGGTTCTCTCATTTTTACTCTCTCTCTCTCTCTTTTTCTCTTTCTTTTTTTTTCTCTTTTTTTCTCTCTCTCTTTCTCTCTTACTCCCTCTCTCTCTCTCTTACTCTTTTACTCTCTCTCTCTTGCTTTCTTTCTTACTCTTTCGCTCTCTCTCTCTCTCTCTATAGATCTTTCTGTACTTTTATTTCTCTCTGGATATCTGACTGTCTATCTTTATTTCCCTCTCTGGCTTTCTATCTTTATTTTTCTCCCCCCCTCTCTCTCTCTGTTTGCCTTTTTTTCTCATCCTCTCTCTCTCTTTGTTTCTCTTTTTTCTCCATTTTCTCTCTCTCTCTCTCTAAAGATTTTTCTGTATTTTTATTTCTCTCTGGATCTCTGACAGTCTACCTTTATTTCCCTCTCTGGTTTTCTATCTTTATTTCTCTCCCTCTCTCTCTCTCTCTCTCTCTATTTCTCTTTTTTCTCATTCTTTGTCTCTCTTTCTCTCTGTTTCTCTTTTTTTTCCATCTTTATCCCCCCTTCTCTCTTTCTTAAAGCATTTTCTAAAAGACTCTTCTACGACTGCTTTTGACTAAAG
>JAGLBH010000346.1:0-368 GCA_018260285.1 Arthrobacter sp.
TCTCTCTCTCTCTTTTTCTATATCTCTTCTATCACTTTCTATCTCTCTCTCTCTCTCTCTTTCTATATCTCTTCTATCACTTTCGATCTCTCTCTCACTCTCTACTTTTCATTTGTCTCTGTCTTTCTTTACCTTACTGCTTCTCTCCTTTTGTTTTCTGTACATCTACCTCTTCGTCCCCGTCTCTGTTTCTGGGTCTCTCTCTTTCTCTAGATAAATTTGGATCTCTCTTTCTCTCTTTGGATCTCTCTCTCTCTCTCTAAGGACCACTCTCTCTAAAACAAACATTTCACTACATAACGAAACACTCTCTCTATCTATCTCTCTCTATACATAAACACACACTATAAAAATAAAAAATCTCTCAC
>JAGLBH010000346.1:378-639 GCA_018260285.1 Arthrobacter sp.
CGTCTCTGTCTCTGGGTCTTTCTTTCTCTAGATATCCTTGAATATCTTTTTATCTTTGGATACCTCTCTACGTCTAAATATCTCTAATTCTTTCTCTACCTCTGAATATTTCTGGCTCTCTCTCTCTCTCTCCCTCTGGATATCTCACTCCGAATCGCTCTCTCTTCCTTTCTCTCTCTCTACCTTTCTTTTGTTCCTGTCTTTCTTTACCCTAATGCTTCACTTTTCGTTTTCTATACACCTATCTCTTCGTCTCTGTTT
>JAGLBH010000347.1 GCA_018260285.1 Arthrobacter sp.
GAGAATCTAAGTTTCGTACTTTCAGATTTTAAAGAGACAGAGATTGAGAGAAGAATGTAGTGAGAGAGAGACGTAATAATAGAGAAAGGGAGATACATAGTAATAGAGAGAAAGAGACATACTATTAGAGAGAGAGAGAGAGAAGGAGAGACATACTAATAAAAAGGGAGAGGCAGGGACATAGTAATAGAAAGAGAAAGACAGTAACATAGTAATAGAAAGAGAAAGACAGGGACATAGTAATAGAAAGCGAGAAAAATAGTAATAGAAAAAGAGAAAGAGGGAAACATAGTAATAGAGAGAGAGAGAGAGAGAGAGAGAGAGACAAGTATATAGTAGTAGACAGAAAAAGGGAGAGGGGCATGGTAATAGAAGAGAGGGAGATACATACTAATAAAGAGAGAAAGAGAGAGAGAAATGTAGAAAGAAAGAGAGAGAGAAATGTAGAGAGAAAGAGAGAGATAAAAAGATATAGTAAGAAAGAGAGAGAGAGAGAGAGAGAGAGAGCTGGTAATAGAGAGACAGAGAAAGATTACATTTTCATTTTTTACAGATGTCTAAAAGTAACGCTGGACGACTACAGAAAATTTGTGGAAGATTTAGCGAAGAATAAAAAAGTCGATTTGCAAGAAATC
>JAGLBH010000348.1 GCA_018260285.1 Arthrobacter sp.
TTTCTCTCTCTTTCTGTCTCTCTGTACCTATCTCTTTCTTTTTGTCTTTCTCTTCCCTCTCTCTCTCTCTCTCTCTTTCTTCCTTTATCTTTCTCTCCCTCTCTTTCTTATCTATCTCTTTCTCTCTTTCTTTCTTTTTCTCTCTCTTTTTGTCTCTCTATACCTATCTCTTTCTTTTTGTCTTTCTCTTCCTCTCTCTCTCTTTCTTCCTTTATCTTTCTCTCTCCCTCTCTCATTCTTATCTATCTCTTTCTCTCTTTCTTTCTTTTTCTCTCTCTTTCTGTCTCTCTATACCTATCTCTTTCTCTCCTTTCTCTCTCTTTCTGTCTCTCTGTACCTATCTCTTTCTTATCTATCTCTTTCTCTCCTTTCTCTCTCTTTCTGTCTCTCTGTACCTATCTCTTTCTCTTCGTCTTTCTCTTCCTCTCTTCCTCTCTCTTTCTTTTTCTTTCTCTCTACCTCTCTCTTTCTTATCTATCTCTTTCTCTCTTTCTTTCTTTTTCTCTCTCTTTATATATTTTTCTCCCTTCTTCCTTACTCTCTCATCTATCTCTTTCTCTCTCTCCCTGTCTCTCTGTCTCTCTTTCCCTCTCTCCTCCTCTCTCTTGGTGTAACAGACACCGACATCCAGG
>JAGLBH010000349.1 GCA_018260285.1 Arthrobacter sp.
CTCTCTCTTTCTTTTTATCCTTTTATCATTCTCCCTCTTTTCCATTGTCTTTTTTCCTTTCTTCCTCTATTTTTTCCACTTCCCTATCCCTTTATCTCTCTCTTCTCCACTTTTTCTTCATCTGTCTCTCTCTCTCTCTCTATTTCTTCTTTTCCTTTTATCATTCTCTCTCTTTTCCATTGCCTTTTTTTCCTTTCTTCCTCTATCTTTGCACTTCCTTTTCTCATCATCATCATCATCTCTCTCTCCTCTCTCTCTCTCTCACTCTCTACATCTCTCTCTCTCTCTCTCTCACTCTCTACATCTCTCTCTCTCTCTTTCTCTCACTCTCTACATTTCTCTCTCTCTTTTTATTTCTTTTTATCCTTTTATCATTCTCTCTCTTTTCCATTTTCTTTTTTTCCTTTCTTCGTCTATCTTTCCACTTTCCTATCCCTTTATCTCTCTCCTCCACTTTCTCTTCATCTCTCTCTCTCTCTCTCTCTCTCTGTTTTTTTCCTTTTATGATTTTGTCTTTTCTATTGCCTTTTTTCCTTTCTTCCTCTATCTTTCCATATCTCACTCTCTTCATCTCTCTCTCTCACTCTCTTCATCTCTCTCTCTCACTCTCCTTTCATCTCTCTCTCTCTCT
>JAGLBH010000034.1 GCA_018260285.1 Arthrobacter sp.
GGGGCGATTGCGGCGCTCAAAAAGGCCGCACCGCCTGCTGCTGAGAGTTCGTCCGACTCGCTGTTCTAGGCGGCGCACAGAACGAGCGTTCAAGGGCTCTGCCCTCTTAAAGTAGTCCTATGACTGATGAACGACTCCCGATCTACCGACTTCTCACCGGGCCGGACGACGCGAACTTCTGCCGTCGTGTCAGTGAAGCCCTCTCCCAGGGCTACGTCCTGCACGGCAGTCCCTCCATCACCGTCAAGGACGGTCACGGCTACGCCGCCCAGGCCGTCGTCTGGGCTGGGGAGGGCCTGCCGCCGCGGGTGTGAGTTCCCACTGGCCAGGTCTGCACCCCCAGCGGGTCTGTGACAATGGAGGCATGACACAGGGAAAACACGTTCGATTATTCCTGGTCGACGGCAAGCCCGGAGGCCTCATGACCGCAGAGATCATGAATTGGACCGGCCACCTCATCAAGGCCAGCCGCAGCCAGGTGCGTGTTCTCGCTGAGCGCCCAGAGGGAAGCAAGACCGGAGTCTACATTTTGGTGGGCGCCTCCAATGAGCCTCTTGGCAGGCCCCTCGCGTATATCGGCCAAAGTGACAACATCGCCAGGCGGCTCCGCGATCATGAGACGGGGAAAGACTTCTGGAACAAGGTCATCGTCATCACTTCCAAAGATGCGAACCTGACAACAGCCCATGTCCGCTTCCTTGAAGCTCTCTTCATCAACGAGGCCTCCCGGCTCGGGCGCTTCGAGATCGTCAACAGCAACACTCCCACAGGCGGTGCCGACCTCCCCGAAGCTGACTACTCGGACATGCTCCACTTCGCCGAACAGGTCGAGACGCTCCTTCCCCTCCTGGGCATCGAGCTCCTCCGCGGCCGAGATCACGACGACGCCCCTCTCGGATCTGCCCACGATGCCTCAGAATCCCCGACAGGGTCCCCCGTATTCCAGCTGAAACACCAGGTCTTTGACATTGATGCCCGCGCCAAGCTCATCGACTCTGAGTTCACTGTGCTCAAGGGGTCCCGCGTGGCAGCAGAAATAGCGCCCGTTCGCGGCAGCCACAACGCTGCTACCAGACGCACTGCTGAAAACCGTGCTAAGGCGATTCAAACTCTCATCGACGAGGGCAGCATTCTCCCGGTCGGAGACGGTGGCGGGGTGACTCAGCGAGACATCGTCTTCAGCACTCCCTCTGCCGCGGCAGCCACTGTCCAAGGCCGAGCTGCCGTCAACGGCCGCACTGCCTGGGTGACGGAGGACGGACAGGCATTCGGAGACTGGGAAGACAGCCGACATGACTGAAAACCTGGTGACTGCGGCTGCCTCCTTCACAGGAGACTCGCTCATCTGCTGATACGAACCAGATCGTCTGATCTGAAAGCACGACCGACGATCTCCACAATGTGCGCACGCATCAACGAGAACCCTGAAAGCCATGGAGGACTGCCCCTAAGCCTCGTCCTGGACCGGCAACTTGAAGTAGAACCCGCTTTCGAAGCCCTCTCGCGACATCGAGTCGAGAAGCTCGTCCCGAACCTCATCCAGACGCATCTCGTAGGCAACCAGGTCGCTCAAACGAACACGGCGGTGCCTTCCCACTTTCGTAAAGGGAATCTCCCCTCCTTCGAGGAGCTTGACGAGGGACGGCCGCGACATGGCAAGAAAATCTGCAGCCTGCTGAGTAGTCATCTGCTGGTCATTCGGCATCACCGACACACCGCGTCCTGCGGACAGCGCTTCAGCGACCGACACCAGCGCCTCATATAGGGGAGCCGGAAGCTCGCGCTCCTCCCCGGTCTGACTGATCAGCCGAGCGACGCTGCGCTCTCTCCCGTTGGGCGTACTCTCCAAGAACTTGGTGAACTCCTCGAGCTCAGCCTGCTGCTCCGGAGAGGGAATGAATGTCGACCGCTCCGACGAAACTGCTGATGCCATTGGCCCTCCTTCTTCACGAGCAACCCTATTCGAAATATTCGAAACCATCAAGGACCAAGACTCCCTCCCAAGCCAACGCCTCGATCGTTGACAGACGATGCCTAGAGCTGGTCTTGTCCTTCAGAGGCCGGGCAGCGTCTCATCCTGTCCTCAGAGAGTGACAGTCCGCATCTGCGTCTGCGGTGCAAGCTCAGCGAAGTCCCGGTGGGCCACCACGATGACCGTCCGGCCCGCGAGAGCCACAGAGAGGTCCTGCACCAGGCGGGCGGCGCCGTCGTGATCCACGTGAGCGGTGGGCTCGTCGAGGAGGAAGACGTCCGCACCCGCCAGCAGGCCCCGCGCAATGGCGACGCGCTGCCGCTCTCCCCCGGAGAGCCAGGTGCCGCCGGGCCCTGCGGGCTGTTCAGGGTCCATCCCTGGCAGGCCCACGAGCTGCAGTGCTGAGCGAATCTGATCGTCGGTTGCCTCCGGGAGGGCGAGGCGCAGATTCGAGGAGACGGGAGCGTCGAAGAGGTAAGCATCCTGACCGCACCACATGACGCGGCCGAAACCGGGAGCCTGCACCCACTGTCCGTCGATCCGGGAGATGACCTGTCCAGCCTCAGGTCGCTTGAACCCGGCGAGGGCGTCGAGCAGCGTGGACTTGCCGGAGCCGCTCGGCCCCGTGATGAGGGTCCAGGCCTCGGGGGTGCCCCGGAAGGTGACCGGACCGATCCGGGGCCCGTTCGTGTAGGCGAGTTCCAGAGCGTCCGCCCCGTGGCCAAGGAGATCTGAGCAGCGGGTCCGTGCATCTGCCTGCGCGGTGTCTCGCTCGGCACGGAGATCGTTCTCGAGCGCACGTCGGTTGGTCTGCCACGAACGCCACTGCGGAATAGCCTCAAGCAGCGCAATGTAGGGATCCATGAGCGCGATCTGCAGCAGGGCCAGCGCGGCAAGCACCTCATGCGCAGGCGCGCTCTCCCCCATCCCGCGTGCAGCCCAGAGAACCGCCAGCGCCGCGAGCCCCTGACCGATGACCACAAGGAGCGCACCGAGCCCGCGGGAGGCCTCAGCACGCCGAAGGACATCGCCATACTCGGCGTCCCGGCGCGCAAACTCATCGGCGGCACGCCGCCACGCCCGGCCCAGCAGGAGATCAGGCGCTGCCCGGTAGAGCTGCGTCAGCGTCCGGCTGAGCCAGGCGTCATGGGCGGTCATCGCGGACGTGGCGCGTGCATCGGCCCGCATCGTCAGCAGGCTCGCCCCGATGCCTGAGATCACCAGGGAGGCCACGGGGATCCACAGCATGTGCGTCGAGAGCAGGGCGAAGGCGATGAGGCTTCCGAGGCTCACCGCAGCGGCTGAGACTGCCGGGACGAGAGCCCTCGGCGCTGCATCTCTCACGGCATCGACGGCCGTCACGAGAACCGTGGTCCCGCCGTCCTGACGAGAGATGGTGCGCCAGTGCGCGGGGCTCTCCGCCAGGGCATCCCAGAGGCGCAGGCGAAGATCCGCCGCGTAGGCGAGCATCCCCCGGTGCGTTGCCAGCCTCTCGGCATACCGAGACGCGGCGCGGAACAGGCCGAAGGCGCGCACGCCGACAATCGCCACGGACAGGTACATGATCGCCGGCTGCTGGGATGCGCGGACGATGAGCCACCCGGACAGCGCCGTGAGGGCCGCAGCCGAGCATGCCGAGATAACGGCGAGGAGCAGCCCCTGCCGCACATGCCTGTTCGTCAGGAGATGCGGAATCGCGCCATCGCCATCCGCAGCGGTCCCTGCCTCGGCTGCCGATTCCTCTCGAGCCGCCGTCGGGGCCAGCGAAGGCACGTCGACTGGTTCCACGTGCCCCGTTCGAGCGTCCTCGCCCGAGCCTCCCGGCACCAGCGTGATGACCCGATCGGCCCTCTCCATGACCTCGCGGTCATGGGTGACGACGACGACGGCCCGACCTCGGGCAGCCTCCTCGAGAAGGGAGATGACCGCTCGGGCGCTCTCGGCGTCGAGCTGTGACGTCGGCTCGTCAGCGAGCACGGGAATGCCGCCCTGCGCGTCAGAGGCGGCGAGCGTGCGGATGACGGCGAGTCGACGCTGCTCCCCCGGGCTGAGCAGGGCAATGGAGCGCTCGGCGAGGTGCCCCAGTCCGAGGGCTTGGAGCATCTCGCGGGCCCCCTCGGAGCTGAGATGCTCTCCGCCATAGAGACCGACTTCCTCAAGCGGGGTCTCCCTGAGGAAGACGGGCGCCTGCGGCATCATGACGGTCGGCGCGGCGAAAAGCGACCCGCGGAGGACTGGGGCATCCTCGTGATCGCCGCGCTCCGCTCCGGAGAGCAGCGCAAGAAGGGTCGATTTCCCGCAGCCGCTCGGGCCGGCCAAGGCGGTGAGCCCCGGAGCAGCTGGAATCCTCAGATCCAGTCCCGGCACAAGGAGACGCTCTCCCCTGAGCAGGTCGCCCTCGACACGGGCGACGTCCGAACCGTTCGCGCTGGAAGAGGCGGTCTCCTGAACGGGGTGCTCCTCGACGACCGCCTCGGCGCGCTTGAGCGCAAGCTGGCCGTCCTCGGCCGCGTGGAAGGCCTGACCAACCTCCCGAAGCGGCGTGTAGCACTCGGGCGCGAGGATGAGGGCCACCAGACCCGCATAGAGCGTCATGTCCCCGTGGATGAGCCGCAGGCCGATGACGACGGCGACGAGCGCCACGGACATCGTGGCGATGAGCTCCAGGGCGAGCGAAGAGAGGAACGCCACCCGCAGGCTCTGCATGACCGAGTCTGTGTACTCGCGAGAGACGGCGGCGAGCCCGCGACGCTGCTGCCGGGCACGCCCCAGGGACACGAGGACGGAGAGCCCCCGGGCCAGCTCGGCGACGGTCTCGGTGAGGCGGCGCACCGCGGCGGAAAGCTCTGAGGTCCGCTCAGCCGTGTACTTGCCGATGAGGATCATGAAGACCGGCACGAGCGGCAGGGTGAGCGCGATGACGAGGGCCGAGGGCCAGTCGACGAGGACAATCCTGACGAGCAGGAACACGGGGATGATCGCGGAGTTCACGGCCGCCGGAATGAAGCCGGTGAAGTACGGGGTCATGTCCCGCAGGCCGCGTGACGCCAGGGCGACGTCGTCGACATCCCCTCGCGCGTGGGGATGGGAGAGTTTGGAGGAGAGGAGCGAGAGGCGCTGGCGGGCGGCGACGTCGCTCGCCATGCGGGCCGTGAGCCGCGGGGTGATTAAGGCCGCCGCACCCCGGGACGCGGCGCCGAAGAGAGCCAGTGCGGTGATGAGCGTCCAGTTCTGGTCGCCCGCCAGGCCGATTCCCTGGGCAAGCGCCTCCGCGAGAGCGATGAGCCCCAGGGAACGAGCGACGGCCGCCCCCGCCAGGCCCGCCTGAAGTGGGCGGGACACGGGCAGGGACGGCCGTCGGGTAGAGGTGCTCACGCTGTGGCGCTAGCCTTTCTGGGTGCGAAGGATCTGTGCGGGGAAGTCGTGAGCCTCGGGGAGGTTCTCCACGCGCAGTCGCTTGCGGAAGACCCAGTAGGTCCACGCCTGGTAGGCCAGAACGAGCGGAACGCCGAACGCGGCCACACCCGTCATGACTCCGAGCGTATACGGGCTCGAGGCCGCGTTCTGGACTGTCAGGCTGAACGCCGGGTCCAGAGTGGACGGCAGGACCACGGGGTACGCGGACGTGAAGATCGAGGACACGCCTGCCACGAGGAAGGTTCCGAGAGCGATGAATGCCTTCATCTCCTCATCCTTCCGCGCGAACAGCCATGCGGCTACGAGTGCCGCCGCCGCGACGACGACGAGACCCAGCCCCGCGAAGTCCATGGCCCGGACGCCCACGAGGATGGCCCACACGGCAGCCGGAGCGCAGAGCGGGATCATCCAGACCTTGAGGGCGTTGCGAGCGCGAACGCGCATCTCGCCGTCGGTCTTGAGGGAGAGGAAGGCGAGGGCCTGGGCGATCGAGAAGCCGATGACCGCGAGCGCTCCGAGAATCGCGAAGAGAATCACCGAGAGAATCGGAGAGCCGGCCACGCGGTCTCCGTTCCCGTTGATGGGAAGGCCCGTGGTGGAGAGAGCAAGCGCTGCCCCGATGCCGCCGGCGGCGCCGATCGAGCCGAGGTTGAGAGCCCAGTCCCAGCCGTTGCGCCACTTCTCACCGGGCATCTTGCCTCGGTACTCGAAGGCGACCGCTCGGAAGATGAGCGCCACGAGCACGAGGAGAAGCGGAAGGTAGAGGCCGGAGAAGAGAGCCGCGTACCACTTGGGGAACGCCGCAAAGGTCGCGCCGCCCGCCGTGAGCAGCCAGACCTCGTTGCCGTCCCACACGGGGCCGATGGTGTTGATCATGAGTCGGCGCTCCTTGTCCGTGCGCCCGAAAGTGCGCAGCAGGATGCCGATGCCGAGGTCAAAGCCCTCGAGGAAGAGATAGCCGATCCACAGGACCGCGATGAGAATAAACCAGAGAGTGTCCAACATGGCGGCTCCTAGTAGGCGAAGGCGAGGACGTTGCGCTTGTCCTCATCGTCGGACGGGTGGGACTGATCCTCGAGGAGCTCGGGCATGGCGCTCGGCACGCCGCCGCGAACGAACTTCACGAGAAGCTTGACCTCGATGACCGCGAGCACGCCGTAGACGGCCGTGAGCACGATGAGCGAGGTGAGGATCTCACCGGCAGAGACGCCCGGCGAGACGGCTGCTGCCGTGTACATGAACACCTGGTCGACGCCGGTGGCCGAGGGGTTCGGAGCCACGATGAACGGCTGACGGCCCATCTCGGTGAAGACCCAGCCTGCGGAGTTCGCGCCGAACTGGGCGAGAATGCCGAGGATTGCGGCGCGCATGAGCCACTTGCTCTCAGGCACGGTGCCCTTGCGGAGGATGAACCATGCGATGAACGCCGCGAGGGCCGCAAGGCCGCCGAAGGTGATCATCATGCGGAAGCCCCAGTAGGTGACGTACATGACCGGCACGTAGTCGATCTTCTGGCCTGCGCGGTCCCCGTAGATCGCGTTGTCCGGGAGGTTCGTCCCGTACTTCTGCTCGTACTCGGGGACCAGGGTGTTGACGCCCTTGACCTGGGTGTTGAAGTCGCCGTTGGCCAGGAAGCTGAGCAGCCCCGGAACCTCGATGACCGCGTGGATGTTGTCACAGTTCTGTCCCGCGCCCTTGCCAACGGGGTTGACGGAGAGGACGGAGAAACCCGTGCCGTCATGGCAGGCTGCCTCAGCGGCGGCCATCTTCATCGGCTGCTGCTGGAACATGAGCTTTGCCTGGAGGTCGCCGGTGACGGCGACGCCTGCGAAGGCGACCATCGCGAGGACGGCGCCGATGCGTGCGGACGTGAGCCAGACGCGGTGATCGGTCTTGTCACGCCCGGAGGCCAGGTGCTCGCCGACGACGACCGCTCCCTTGGCATCTACCGTGTCGATGCCGTCAGTGCGGCGACGCCACAGGTGGTACCAGGCGATTCCCAGAAGGAAGCTGCCGGCCACGGCCAGACCGCCGGTGATGGTGTGGGAGAAGGCGAGAATGGCCGTGTTGTTCGTCAGGACGGCCACGATGTCCGTCATGACGGGGCGGCCGTCCTTCATCTCGATGCCGACGGGGTGCTGCATCCAGGAGTTGGCCACGATGATGAAGTAGGCGGAGAGCCAGGTCGCGATGGCCGCAGCCCAGATGGTTGCGAGGTGAATCTTCTTGGGGAGGCGGTCCCAGCCGAAGATCCACAGACCGAGGAAGGTGGACTCCACGAAGAAGGCGAGGAGCGCCTCCATCGCGAGCGGAGCCCCGAAGACGTCACCGACGAACTTGCTGTACTCGCTCCAGGCCATGCCGAACTGGAACTCCTGCACAAGGCCTGTGACCACGCCGATGATGAAGTTGATGAGGAACAGCTTGCCCCAGAACTTGGTCATCCGCTTGAACTCGGGCTTTCCGGTGCGGACCCAGACAGTCTGAAGGGCCGCTGTGGTCACTCCGAGACCCAGAGTGAGCGGGACCATGAGGAAGTGGTAAACGGTTGTGATGCCGAACTGCCACCGTGCTAATTCGAGTGCTTCCACAAGGGTACTTTCTGCTGACAGGGGGACGACTTCTACGATCCGTAGAAATTCACTTTCTATCTTAGCCCCCAGTCGCGGCCTGGTCCGGCCCGCCGCAGCCGCCTCTACTTCTTGTAGAATAGGCTGATCATTCACTTCGGATACAAGGAGCTCCCATGGCGGTTCTCGGCGACCTCGAGCGCGACGTCATGAATCATCTCTGGGCTTCGCCGGAGCCGCTCTCGGCCACCGAGGTTCGGGACGCCCTCGCCTTGGACCACACGCGCAGCCTCGCCGTGACCACGGTTCTGACCGTCCTCTCCCGCCTCGAGAAGAAGGCGCTCGTCTCCCGCGAGCGGGATGCGCGGCCCCACCGCTACGCGCCCACGCAGTCGCGGGCTGACCACACCGCGGCCCTCATGGCGGACGTCCTCGACTCGGCCAATGACCGCGAGGCTGTCCTCGCCCGGTTCGTCGGCCAGGTCTCCGAGGGCGAGGCAGCCATGCTGCGCCGCATTCTCTCCTCCTGATCTCTCCCGCGTGCTCGTTCTCTCCGGCCTTCTCGGCCTTCTCGCTCTTGCTCTCGCCTGGCCTGTGCCCATTCTTCTCTCGCGCGCGTCGTGGCCTGCTCGCTCCCCTGTCCGAGCCATGGTCCTCTGGCAGCTCATCGCGCTGGCCGGCGGTCTCTCCATGCTCGGAGCTCTCCTGTTCTGGGGACTTGACGGCACAGGCTTCATCCGTCTTGTCGCCCTGAGCGCGAGCGCGCTGCTCTTCCTCCATCTGGTCCTCACCCTGGTCATCACGGGGCTCCGGATGGCGCGGCGGCGTCGTCGTCATCTCGACGCGCTCCGGCTCGTGGCTCATGAGGCTCCGGAGGCGCGCGGACGCCTCGTCGTGGACTCGGCGCTCCCCCTGGCGTACTGCCTCCCCTCGACTGGCGGGTCGATCACCGTGGTGACGGACGGGATCCTGCGGGCGCTCAAGCCCCAGGAGCTCGAGGCGGTCCTGGCCCATGAGCGCGCGCACCTGACCCAGCGGCATGACTACCTCATCTGGGCCTTCTCCGCCTGGCGGGCGGCGCTGCCGTGGCTCCCGACGTCCTCGCTGGCCCTCGCCTCAGTGGCAGAGCTCATCGAGTACCTGGCGGACGACACCGCCTGCGAGTCCCACCGGTCCGCGGACCTCGCGAGGGCCCTCCTCGTCGTCTCTCACGCGACCTCAGGCGCAGATCCCGTGAAAGACGACGACGGTCCTCTCTCCGCTGAAGCCAGCGTCACCGGACGCACCGTGCGCAGGGCGCTGCGGCTCATCGAGTCCTGAGCCGCCGAGGCGGCCCCAGGCCTACGCGTCGATGCGGTCCCGGTCCAGCTGGGCTGCCCCGGAGATGATGAACTCCTTGCGGGGAGCCACGTCTGATCCCATGAGCAGCTCGAAGGCGCGCTCGGCGGCCTCGGCGTGCTCGATCCGCACGCGGCGCAGCGTCCGGTGGGCCGGGTCCATCGTCGTCTCCGCCAGCTGGTCGGCGTCCATCTCACCCAGGCCCTTGTAGCGCTGGATCGGCTCCTTGACCGTCTCCCCCGCCTGCTGCAGCTCGGCCAGACGCTGGTGCAGCTCGGACTCGGAGTAGGTGTAGATGTAGTCGTTCGGCTTGCCTCGGCGCACCACCTCGATGCGGTGCAGCGGAGGCACGGCCGCGTAGACCCGCCCGTGCTCCACGAGTGGCCGCATGTACCGGAAGAAGAGGGTGAGCAGCAGCGTGCGGATGTGCGCCCCGTCCACGTCGGCATCCGTCATGAGGACGATCTTCCCGTAGCGGGCGGCGTCGATCGCGAAGGAGCGCCCCGAGCCCGCGCCGACCACCTGGATGAGCGCGGCGCACTCGGCGTTGGAGAGCATGTCCGCCACGCTGGCCTTCTGCACGTTGAGGATCTTGCCTCGGATCGGCAGGAGCGCCTGGGTGTCCGAGTTGCGCGCGTGACGGGCGGTTCCCAGGGCCGAGTCTCCCTCGACGATGAACAGCTCGGATCGGGCGACGTCGTCCGTGCGGCAGTCGAGCAGCTTGGCCGGCAGCGAGCTCGTCTCCAGGGCGTTCTTCCGGCGCTGGGTCTCCTTGTGCTGGCGCGCGGAGATGCGGGACTTCATCTCGGAGACGACCTTCTCCAGGAGGAGGTTCGCCTGGGCCTTCTCGTTCCTGCCCGTGGCGCTCAGCCGGGCGGTGAGCTCCTTCTCCACGACGCGGGCCACGATCCCCTTGACCGCGCTCGTGCCGAGGATCTCCTTGGTCTGCCCCTCGAACTGCGGCTCGGGCAGCCGAACCGTCAGCACGGCGGTGAGGCCGGCCAGCACGTCGTCCTTCTCGATCTTGTCGTTGCCGGCCTTGAGCTTGCGCGCGTTGGCCTCGATGCTCTTGCGGAGCACCTTGAGGAGCGCCTGCTCGAACCCGGCCTGGTGGGTGCCGCCCTTCGGCGTCGAGATGATGTTGACGAAGCTCTGGATCTTCGTGTCGTAGCCCACGCCCCAGCGCAGGGCCACGTCCACCTCGCACTCGCGCTTGAGGTCCTCCATGACCGAGTTGCCGTCCTCGCCGATGACAGGGACCTTCTCAGTGAAGGAGCCGTGGCCCTGGAGGCGCCAGACATCGGTCACCGCGCCGTCTGCCGCGAGGAAGGCGGCGAATTCGGCGATGCCGCCGTCGTGCTGGAAGGTCTCCTCGACCGGGCCGCTCTCCCCCGGCGTGCCGGGGAGCCGACGCTCGTCGACGATGGTGATGCGCAGGCCCGGCACGAGGAACGAGGTCTGGCGCACCCGGGTGACGAGCTCCTCGAACTGGAACTGGGACTCCGGGGTGAAGATCTGGCGGTCGGCCCAATAGCGGATGCGGGTGCCCGTGACGCCTCGCTTGGCCTTCCCCACGACGTCCAGCTCACTGCCCTCCGTGAACGGCGTGAAGGGGGCGTCTGCACGCGGGCGGCCCGAGTCTGCGAATCGCCCGGGCTCGCCCCGGCGGAAGGACATCTGGTAGGTCTTCCCCGCCCGGTCCACCTGGACGTCCAGGCGCTCAGAGAGCGCGTTGACCACGGAGGCGCCCACGCCGTGCAGGCCGCCCGACGCGCCGTACGAGCCGCCGCCGAACTTGCCGCCCGCATGGAGCTTGGTGAAGACGACCTCGACGCCGGTCAGGCCCGTCCTCGGCTCGATGTCCACGGGAATGCCGCGGCCGTCGTCGTGAACCTCCACGCTGTTGTCCGGGTGCAGAATGACCCGGATGGACTGAGCGTAGCCGCCGAGCGCCTCGTCCACCGAGTTGTCGATGATCTCCCACAGGCAGTGCATGAGACCGCGGGAGTCAGTGGTGCCGATGTACATGCCCGGCCGCTTGCGGACAGCCTCCAGCCCCTCAAGTACCGCGAGGTGGTTAGCGTTATAAGCCGGGCTGGTTGAGGACACGAGTGCACATTCCTTGGTGGGTAGCGGGGTGAACGACGAGGGCGAACGGCTCTACGCGATGAGCAAAACGACGCCCTGCAGCCGGGCGGCGGGCGTCCGTTCGTGTTTCTATGGTATCTATCGCCTCTTCGGATTCCCGGCAGGACGCCGAGGCCGAAGATCTGAGACTACTAGGAGGAAGACATGAGCGTAGCTGTTGCTGCCCCCACCCTGACGAGCACGGATCGCTGTGATCGCTGCGGAGCACAGGCGTACATTCGCGCTGTCCTCTCCTCGACCGGCGGCGAGTTGCTCTTCTGCGCCCACCACGGGCGTGACGTCGAGACCACGCTCCGCCCGCAGACCAGCGAATGGCTCGACGAGACGACGCGCCTGAAGGCCGAGCGCCACTTCGAGGACTGAGCCTTCCGCCGCCTGACAGCGGCGCACTGACAGACGCCAAAGGCGGCTCCGGATCTCCCGGGGCCGCCTTTCGCTTGTCTCAGATCAGTCCGGAGCCCGGAATCAGTCCAGGTAGTCGCGGAGGACCTGGGAGCGCGACGGGTGCCGCAGCTTCGACATGGTCTTCGACTCGATCTGGCGAATGCGCTCGCGGGTGACACCGTAGACGCGCCCGATCTCGTCTAACGTCTTCGACTGGCCGTCGGTCAGACCGAAGCGCATGGCGACGACGCCGGCCTCTCGCTCCGAGAGGGTGTCCAGCACCGAGTGGAGCTGCTCCTGGAGAAGGGTGAAGCTCACCGCGTCTGCCGGAACAACCGCCTCAGAGTCCTCGATGAGGTCGCCGAACTCGGAGTCCCCGTCCTCGCCGAGCGGGGTGTGGAGGGAGATCGGCTCGCGACCGTATTTCTGGACCTCGACGACCTTCTCTGGGGTCATGTCGAGCTCCTTGCCCAGCTCCTCCGGCGTGGGCTCGCGACCGAGGTCCTGGAGCATCTGGCGCTGAACGCGGGCGAGCTTGTTGATGACCTCGACCATGTGGACCGGGATGCGGATCGTGCGAGCCTGGTCTGCCATGGCGCGGGTGATCGCCTGGCGGATCCACCACGTGGCGTAAGTCGAGAACTTGAAGCCCTTGGTGTAGTCGAACTTCTCGACAGCGCGGATAAGGCCCAGGTTGCCTTCCTGGATGAGGTCGAGGAAGAGCATGCCTCGGCCCGTGTAGCGCTTGGCGAGGGAGACCACGAGACGCAGGTTCGCCTCGAGCAGGTGGTTCTTGGCGCGCTTGCCGTCGTGGATGACCCAGAGCAGCTCGCGCTTGAGCTTGGGGTCGATCTCCGGGTTCTCCTCGAGCTTCTTGCTCGCATAGAGACCGGCCTCGATGCGCAGAGCGAGGTCCACTTCCTGCTCCGCGTTGAGGAGCGCGACCTTGCCGATCTGCTTCAGGTAGTCCTTGACCGGGTCGGCTGTGGCACCGGCGACGAGCACCTGCTGGACGGGCGCGTCGTCGTCGTCAGCCTCGGAGTAGCTGAATCCGGATCCCGTGTCGGCTTCCTCCTCCTCGGCCTTGGCGGCGGGCTTCTCGGCCTCCTCGGGCTCTTCCTCGACGTCGTCGGC
>JAGLBH010000350.1 GCA_018260285.1 Arthrobacter sp.
TTCACCTTTTCCTAGAGACCCTATATCCGTATATATATAGAGACCCTATATCCGGATCCCCGCGAATAGGGGGGCAGGAGACAGATAGCCACCCCTCCAAAAAAAAATTTTTTTTGGAACTCCCTTGCAGGTGCTCCAATCGCCTACTCTTTTCTGCGGTCTTTTGATTACCTTTCCCGTCAGTCGTGCCACGATTTTGGCTTCTTTCTTTCTACTTGGTATACCACTTTTCATGATTTTGCTTCTAGGTCTTGCCCACTTTCGCGCACCAACGATAGAAACCTCCTCGTGGTCTTCTACCTTCTGGTCCTCTTGCCTCCCGAGCCGATGTCGTCGTATTCTTCTCCCTTTGGAGAAGACGACGACGACATCAGTCTTCTTTTTTATTTCCCCTATTGTAGTGGGCCACCGGGAGCACCCTGAAGAAGTAGAGGAAGGTGAGAGATGTAGAGAGAGAGAGAGAGAGAGACAAAGAGAAAGAGAGATGTAGAAAGAGAGAGAGAGAAAGAGAAAGAGAGATGTAGAGAGAGAGATGTAGAGAGAGAGAGAGAGAGAGAGAGAGATTTAGAGAGAGAGAGAGAGAGAGAGAGATGTAGAGAGAGAGAGAGAGAGTGTGTGAGAGAGAGTG
>JAGLBH010000351.1 GCA_018260285.1 Arthrobacter sp.
AATTTGAATTGCGCCACGTCTCATCACGAGCGTGAACGTTCAAAAATTCGAATTTGGGGCCCATTCGCACAGGAAACCGCCGTCGAGGGCCCCCAGATTCAATCTTAACTTCTCACGCGAATTCCCACAACCCCTATCGGGTGCTCTCTCTTTCTTATCGGTTTGCCTGTTTTTTTTTTAGGGGAGGGAAGGAAAGGGTGGAAAAAGCGAAAGTCTCGGAATTTATCACCCCTTCAGGAACCGTCACAATCCGACTGATTTATGGTTTCGATCCCGATTTTTCAAGCAGAATTTCAGCACCTTTTTTTTTTTATTTTATTTTTTGGTCGAAGGGGCGCAAAAAACCACACGACAACAAAGCGAAAAAAAACGAATCTCTCTCCCTCTCTCTCTCTCTCTCTCTCTACATCACTCTCTTTCTCTCTCTACATCTCTCTCTTTTTCTCTCTCTCTCTTTCTCTGTCTCTAGGTCTCTCTCTTTCTCTCTCCATATCTCTCTCTTTACATCTCTCTCTTTCTTTCTCTCTCTCTACATCTATCTCTTTCTTTCTCTCTCTCTCACTCTCTACATCTCTCTCTCTCTCTGAGTCTCTCTCTTTCTCTCTATCTCTCTCTCTCTCTCTCTCT
>JAGLBH010000352.1 GCA_018260285.1 Arthrobacter sp.
TATGATGATGACAATAATAAAGTAAATCTTAATAATTCTAACAATGATGATGTCGATGATGATGATGATGATGATGATGATGATGGCAATAATAAAGTAAATCCTAATAATTGTAACAATGATGTTGGTGATGTTGACGATGTTGATGATGATGATGAAGTAAATCTTAATAATTCTAACAATGATGTTGATGATGCTGATGATGTTTATGATGATGACAATAATAAAGTAAATCTTAATAATTCTAACAATGATGATGTCGATGATGATGATGATGATGATGACAGTAATAAAGTAAATCCTAATAATTCTAACAATGATGTTGGTGATGTTGACGATGTTGATGATGATGATGATGATGAAGTAAATCTTAATAATTCTAACAATGATGTTGATGATGTTGATGAGGTTTATGATGATGACAATAATAAAGTAAATCTTAATAATTGTTACAATGATGTTGGTGATGTTGACGATGTTGATGATGATGATGATGAAGTAAATCTTAATAATTCTAACAACGATGTTGATGATGTTGATGATGTTTATGATGATGACAATAATAAAGTAAATCTTAATAATTCTAACAATGATGTTGGTGATGTTGACGATGTTGATGA
>JAGLBH010000353.1 GCA_018260285.1 Arthrobacter sp.
CAGCTTCGAGGTAGGCCACTCGCTGGCGCAGGCGCTCTTGCTCTTCCAAGGGCTCACCTGCCCGGGATCCGGGCATGCGGGGCACCCCGCGGGGTGCTCGGCGCAGCCCGGCAGGGCCGTGGTCGCGGTATTGCTTGACCCACTGTTCCAGGGTGCTCACGCTTGGCAGGCCGTGTTTGCGGGCGAGGTTGCGGTAGGAGATGTCTCCGGCGAGGTACTCGGTGACGATCTCGAGTTTTTCCTCGTAGGAGCGGTGGCGGTTGGGTGGGGTGCTCATCGCAGCGGGGTCAGGGCGCAGGATCCATCGGTCATAGAGAGATCGTACGGGCCGGTGGGGCAGGTTCAGCACGGTTGCTGTGCGGTGGGCTTTGAGGCCTTGGGCGAACGCGGTGATGGCCTGTGCTTTTTGTTCTGGGCTCAGGGCGGAGGTGTTCATGGGCGGGTTCTTTCCGGGTTGGACGGGTTGAGTGTCCAACTTTCGGGGACCACACCACGATTCCATATACCCCCGAAAATTACAGGGGTATACGGAATAACCGGGGGGCTAAGGCGAAGCGGCTTGGTTCCCAGCCTCTTCCAGACCACCGCCCGCTCCCGGGGGGGGG
>JAGLBH010000354.1 GCA_018260285.1 Arthrobacter sp.
ACAGAGATGTAGAGAGAGAGAGAGGGAGAGAGAGAGAGAGAGAGAGAGAAACAGAGATCTAGAGAGAGAGAGAGAAAGAGAGAGACAGATTGTAGCGAGAGATTTTAAAGAGAGAGAGAGATTGTAGAGAGAGAGATTGTAAAAAGGGAGAAAAAGATTGTAGAGAGAGAAAGATTTTAGAAAGAAAGAGACAGATTGTAGCGAGAGATTTTAGAGAGAGAGAGAGAGATTGTAAAAAGGGAGAAAAAGATTATAGAGAGAGAGATTTTAGAAAGAGAGAGACAGATTGTAGGGAGATTTTAAAGAGAGAGAGATTGTAAAAAGGGAGAAAAAGATTGTAGAGAGAGATTGTAGAGAGAGAGAGAGAGAGATCAAAGAGAGAGAGAAAGAGAGAAATCAAAGAGAGAGAGAATGAGAGAAATCAAAGAGAGAGAGAAAGAGAGAAATCAAAGAAAGAGAAAAAGAGAGAGATCATAGAGAGAGAGAGAGAGAGAGAGACCGGAAAAGGAAGAAAAAAAGGCTCAAGTTTAATCGAGATTTTATCTGATTCCACCTTTAAAAAAAAGTGAAAAAAGATGAAAAAGATTTTTTTTAAACTCGTTAA
>JAGLBH010000355.1 GCA_018260285.1 Arthrobacter sp.
AGAGAGAGAGAGAGAGAGACAGATGTAGAGAGAGAGAGAGAGATATAGAGAGAGAGAGAGAGAGAGAGAGAGACAGATGTAGAGAGAGAGATAGAGAGAGAGAGAGAGACAGATTTAGAGAGAGAGAGACAGATTTATAGAGAGAGAGAGAGAGAGAGATGTAGAGAGAGAGAGAGACAGATGTGGAGAGAGAGACAGATGTAGAGAGAGAGAGATGTAGAGAGAGAAAGAGCGAGAGAGACAGATGTGGAGAGAGAGAGAAAAAGAGAGAGAGACAGATGTAGAGAGAGGGAAAAAGAGAGAGAGAGACAGATGTAGAGAGAGAGATGTAAAGAGAGAGAGAGAAAGATGTAAAGAGAGAGAGAGACAGATGTGGAGAGAGAGAGAGAGAAAAAGAGAGAGAGACAGATGTAGAGAGAGGGAAAAAGAGAGAGAGAGATGTAAAGAGAGAGAGAGACAGATGTAGAGAGAGAGAGAGAGAGACAGATGTAGAGAGAGAGAGAGAGACAGATGTAGAGAGAGAGAGAGAGAGAGACAGATGTAGAGAGAGAGAGACAGATATAGAGAGAGAGAGAGAGAGAGAGAGAGACAGA
>JAGLBH010000357.1 GCA_018260285.1 Arthrobacter sp.
AGCGAGGGACAGAGAGGGTACAATGGGTGAGAGAATGAAATGGAGACAGAACGAAGAGCGAGAGTACAGTAGGTTTATAGTGAGAAAATGAAGTAGAGAGGGATTAGAGAGAGAGAGAGAGAGAGAGAGAGAACAATGGGTGAGAGAATGAAATGGAGACAGAACGAAGAGCGAGAGTACAGTAGTTTTATAGTGAGAAAATGAAGTAGAGAGGGAGTAGAGAGAGAGAGAGAGAGTACAATGGGTGAGAAAATGAAATGGAGACAGAACGAAGAGCGAGAGTACAGTAGGTTTAAAGTGGGAGAATGAAGTAGAGAGGGCGTAAAGAGAGAGAGAGAGAGAGAGCGAGGGACAGAGAGGGTACAATGGGTGAGAGAATGAAAGGGAGACAGAAAGAAGAGCGAGAGTACAGTAAGTTTAAAGTGAGAGAATGAAGTAGAGAGGGAGTAGAGAGAGAGAGAGAGAGCATTTGAATTAAAAAAGACTGAAAGAGAAAGAGAGGGGGCAGTAGATGAGAGAATGAATTAGTTGAGTAGAGATTCGATAAAGACAGAGTGTAAAAACAGAAAGAAGAAAGAGTGAAATAGATTC
>JAGLBH010000358.1:0-230 GCA_018260285.1 Arthrobacter sp.
TCAGTTTTTAAATCTATTTCTCTCTTTCATCTTTACTTTCTCTCTCTCTTTCTTCCTCTAAAATCCATTTCTCTCTTTCATCTTCTCTTTCTCTCTCTCTCTCTCTCTACAATCCATTTCTCTCTTTCATCTTAACTCTCTCTCTCTCTCTCTCTCTCTCTCTAACAATATAGTTAAAAAAATAAAAAATAAAAACAACACTCACACAATCTCACACTATCTCAAATCTC
>JAGLBH010000358.1:237-590 GCA_018260285.1 Arthrobacter sp.
TGTTTAAAATCTATTTCTTTCTTTCATCTCTCTCTCTCTCTCTCTCTCTCTCACCTCTCTCTCTCTCTGTCTCTCTCTCTGTATAATCTATTTCTCTCTTTTATCTTCACTCTCTTTTTCTCTCTCTTCTCTCTCTCTCTCTCTAAAATCTATTTCTCTCTTTCACCTTCAATCTCTCTCTCCCTCTCTCTCTCTAAAATCTATTTCTCTCTTTCATCTTCTCTCTCTCTCTCTAAAATGTATTTCTCTTTTTCGTCTTCTCTCTCCCTCTTTCATCTGCACTCTCTCTCTTCCTTCCTTTCTCTCTCTCTCTTTCTACATCTATTTCTCTGCCCTTTCCTACCTCTAATTCC
>JAGLBH010000359.1 GCA_018260285.1 Arthrobacter sp.
TTTCACTCTCTCTCTCTCTCTACATCTTTTTCACTCTCTCTCTCTCTCTACATCTTTTTCACTCTCTCTCTCTCTCTCTACGTCTTTTTCACTCTCTCTCTCTCTCTACATCTTTTTCACTCTCTCTCTCTCTCTCTACATCTTTTTCACTCACTCTCTCTCTCTCTCTCTAAATCTTTTTCACTCTCTCTCTCTCTACATCTTTTTCACTCTCTCTCTCTCTACATCTTTTTCACTCTCTCTCTCTCTACATCTCTCTCTTTATCTCTATATCTCTGTCTCTCTCTATTTCTCTCTACATCTCAGTCTCCCTACATATATTTATCTTTCTCTCTCTCTCTCTACATATCTCTTTATCTCTATATCTCTGTCTCTCTATATCTCTATCTCTCTGTCTTTCTATATCTCTTTCTCTCTCTTTTTCTATCTCTCTACATCTCTCTCTCTCTCTTTTTCTATCTTTACATCTCTCTCTCTCTCTCTCTCTCTCTCTACATATCTCTTTCTCTCTCTTTCTCTGTTTTTCTACATCTCTCTCTCTCTCTCTACATATCTCTTTCTCTTTCTTTCTCTGTTTTTCTAAATCTCT